>CAZNZH010000021.1:0-16536 GCA_964577445.1 uncultured Myxococcales bacterium | reverse complement strand
GGGCGGCGTCGACATGGGCCGGGACCATAGCCCCGGCCCATGCGTGCGTCTACGCTGAGGTTTTTGACTCAGCGCGCCTGGAGCATCCCGATGACGCGGCCGCCGGTCTTCGCGAGCAAGCCCACCTGCGCGGCCTGTAGCGCGATGGAGGCGACGACCTCGCTGCCCTTGCTCGACACGTCGACGCGGCGCACCAGCGCGGACACGCCGAGGGCGGCGAGGATGGGCGAGCTGGACGCGAACCCGTCGATCTCGCGCTTCACCGCGGCCGCAGCCGCCGTCGCGCTGCCCTTGTCCGCGGTGTAGCCGGTCACCCGAAACGTGAGGTCCTCGGTGCCCTCCGCGCGCATGATCGCCCGCTCGACCTTGGCGAGCTCGGGCGCCGACCCCATGGACAGGTTGTCGCGGACGCGCTTGGGCACCCAGGCGACGGCCCACATGGCGGGCGCGCCCTTTCGCGCCGCGGCGATGAGCGCGCGGAAGGACTTGCGGCTCGGGAGCGCTGGCTTCTGGCCGGCCGCGACGGCGAGCACGGCGTCCAGCTTGGCGTCCTCCGCGATGACCACGACACCCTCGGCGAGCCTGGCCGCTCGCTCGCGCGGGGAGATCCGAAACCACGCGATGCCGGCGTGCTCGCCCTCGGAGTAGCCAGCCGCCATCGAGGTCTTTCCAAACGCGCGCAGCCGCTCGGCGTCGACGCCGCCGGCCAGGATGGTCACCTCGTGGCGCGGCCCCATCTCGAAGCTCCACGTGCGCTGAAAGCCCTTGCCGGGCTCCAGCCCAGCGGCGCGAGCCAGCCGCACGCCGGCGCCGCGGCCCTGGCTCTGCGCGAACTCCTGGAGTGCTGCGTACTGCGAATGCTTGGCCAAGCGCGCGTGGTCGACGAACGCGACCCCACCGGCGGCGCTGGGGACGAATTTCAGCTCGGCGTCGACGCTGTCGGCGAAGGCCGCGGGGGTGGTGGCGGCTACGAGGAGCGACGCGGCGAGAAGACGAACAAACATGGGGAGAGGCTCCGGGTTCGAGGACGTGGTCCAGACAAGGGCGGCGCGCTAACTATTCAAGGAGCGCACAATGGGGTCTCTTGAAGCGGGGGACGGGCGGGTGGTGATATGGCGACGCCCTGGGAGGCCCGAACGCGATGAAGTTCCGTATCATGCCCGAAGTGCTGGCCGACGCGGCGTCCGAACGCGCGCGCGGGTGGGCTCAGACCCTGGGCGAGCTGAACCTCGACCACGGCTCGCTGACGCGGCCCGGCGACACGGAGGCTCTGGAGCCGACGCTGACCCTGGGGCGTCACGCCGAGGGCGGGCTGCTGATCCTGGTGGAGGTCCCGGGGAGGGCGGAGGCGGCGGTGCACCTGAACCACCGGCGGATCCGCGGGGCGTTTCGCGACTATAAGCAGGTCATCGAGCAGATCGCGCGCGCCACCTCCAGCGCCTTCGGCCCTCGAGACCTGGAGACGCTGGACTACGCGAAGAAGGTCGTCCACGACGAGGCGGCCGAGCTGGTGCAGGAGGCCCTGGCCGCGCTGGTTCAGGTGCCGCACAAGCTGGCGCGGCGCATCTTCACCCTCGGTTTCCTGATAACCCACGACCTCCCGCAGGAGATCGTCAGCCATTATCGGCACTCGCGCTGACCGAGGGCCCAGCCGGGGCGACCGCGATGGTGGTGCCCGGCGGAAGATCCAGCGTGCGTATGGGGAAGGGGATGTTGATGCCCTCGGCGGCGTAGCGGATGTGCAGCGCGCGGATGAAGGCGTCGCGCATTCCGAAATGCCCCTCCCAGTTCTTCGCCCGCATCCACACGCGGAAGTTGATGCTGGAGTCGGCGAACGCGTCGTAGGAGACCCGCGGTTCGTAGCCGGGCACCGCGCGCGGATCGTTGGTCTGAATCCCCCGCGCGACGTCGACCGTGGCCGCGGCGGCGGCCTCGAGGTCGCTCTCGTAGCCGATGCCGACGGGGACGGTGAAGCAGAGGTCCGCGCTGGGCATGCTGCGGTTGACGACGGTGGCCTGGGCCAGACGCGCGTTGGGGACGACGATGAAGGTGTCCTCGCGTGTCCGCAGCCGGGTGGTGCGCCAACCGATGGAGAGGACCGTGCCTGAGACCTCGCCGTCCATGACCTCCACGAAATCACCGACGCGGATGGGCTGATCGGCGGCGATGAGGAGGCCGGCGATGAAGTCCTCGAGGGTCTTTTGGAGCGCGAGGCCGATGGCGAGAGAGCCGATGCCGAGAGAGGTCAGCAGCGGCGCGATGGGGACCTCGGCCACCGCGAGGAGCGTCAGCGTGCCGAGCAAGTAGACGATGATGCGGGCCGCTGAGCGGAGCACACCGCCGCTGGTCGCGAGGACGTTTGAGGTCGCCGCGCGCAGCTCGATGGTCTTGCGCGCGAACCCATCGAAGAAGATCGTCGCCGCCAGCAGCGCGACCACGGTCGCCGCGAGCTGAATCGGCCCGTGGGCATTGGACGGGAGCGGCACGCTGGCGGCCCAGACGAGGACCCCGCCGACCAGGATCAACAGATAGAGCGGGGTCAGGATGGCCGCGGCGATCGCGTCGTCGATGACCGAGAGGGTGCGCGCGGCGCGTTGCGCGAAGACCTGCACGGCCGTGCGCGCGACGTAGAAGCCGCCGAGCACCCAGAACATCAGCAGCACGGTGGCCTGTATCCACGGCTCCATCGCCAGGAAGCCCTCCTCGAAGGGGCCCCGGTGCGGCAGCGCGCGGATGGCGCGGTAGGCGGCTCCGACGATGATGCCGGCCGCCACCAGCTTGTGCAGGCGCGAGAGGATGCGGCCGTCGACGCGCGGATCGCTGCCGATGCGCCGCTCCACCCAGACGAACGTCGCGCGGATCACCCACAGCACGAGGAGGACGCTGCCCGTGAACGCCAGCAACGGCCACACCCACGGCCAGACTCGCGACCAGTCCAAATCGCCCATCCCGCGATGGAAGCACACCGGTCGGGCGCCCGGCAAATCGAGCAGCTTGACGGCGCGGGGGGACGCGGGCGAGCGTCGCGGCATGTGGCGCTGGCTAAGCAGATGGTGTGTCCTGGCGCTCGTCGCCTCGGTGGGCTGCGGCGGGACGCCCCGCGAGGCGCCGCTTCGCGTGATGGTGGCCTCGAGCCTGGCCGGAGCCGTCGGGGCGGCGGCGGCGGATTTCCAGACCGCGACGGGCCTGCGGGTCGAGGTCGTCGCCGGGGCCTCGTCGAGCTTGGCGCGGCAGGTGAGCGCCGGGGCGCGGGCTGATGTCTTCGTCTCGGCCGACACGCGCTGGGTCACGTGGCTCGGCGCCCGCGGCGAGCTGGCGCCCAGCGACACCGCGGACATCGCCACCAACCGCCTCGTGGTCGTGGTCCGCGCCGCGCCCGGTCCCGCGTGGCAGCCGGGCCACGACGGGTCCGGCCCGCTCCCGGAGCGGCTCGCGGTCGGCGACCCCGAGCACGTGCCGGTCGGCCGATACGCCCGGGAATCCCTGCAATCCCTCGGGCTCTGGGACGCGGTGGCCCCACGCGTCGTCGCGACCGCCGACGCGCCCGCCGCGGTCGCGATGCTCTCGCGCGGCGCCGTCGACACCGCCATCGCCTACGCCACCGACGCCCAGGGCGCACCCAACGTGCGAGTCAGCGCCGAGCTCCCCCAGACCAGCCACCGCCCCATCGTCTACCGAGCCGGCGTCCTCGCCGCGTCGACCCACCCAGCGGCCAGGGAACTCCTCGCTTTCTTGGCCTCGCCGGCCGCCCAGGTCCGCTTCGCCGCCCTCGGCTTCGGCCCGCCCCCACCCTCGCCGCGCCCATGAGCCAACTGCTCCCCATCGTCGCCCTCTCCCTCAAGGTCGCCGCGGTCAGCGTCCTCATCTCGCTGCTCCCGGCCATCGCCACCGCCCACCTGCTCGCCCGCCGTCGCTTCCCCGGCCACGCCCTCGTCGACGCCCTGGTCCACCTGCCCCTCGTGCTCCCGCCCGTCGTGACGGGCTACGCGCTCCTGTTCGTCTTCTCACCCCGCGGGCCCCTCGGCGATCTCGGCCTCGCCTTCACCTGGCGCGGCGCCGCCCTCGCCAGCGCGGTGGTCGCCTTCCCGCTCTTCGTCCGCGCGGTGCGCCTCAGCTTCGACGCCATCGACCCCGCCCAGGAGGAGGCCGCCCGCGTCACCGGCGCCGGCCCCTGGCGCGTCTTCCGCACCATCTCTCTGCCCCTGGCCCTCCCCGGCGTCCTCGCCGGCGCGCTGCTCGCCTTCGGCCGCAGCCTGGGCGAGTTCGGCGCCACCATCGCCTTCGCGGGCAGCATCCCCGGGCAGACCGACACGCTGCCGCTCGCGATCTGGCAGGCGCTCCAGTCGCCGGGCGGCGAGTCACGCGCCATGACCCTCGCGGCGATCAGCGCCGGCTTGGCGTTTCTGACCCTGCTGGCCGGCGAGCTCGCGGCGCGGAGGCTCGCATGGACGCGCTGAGCTTCGACCTGACGGCCACCCGCGGCACCTTCCGCCTGCGCGCGGCGGCCCGCCTCCACGCCCCCATCACCGCGCTGCTCGGGGCCTCCGGCGCAGGAAAAACCTCGCTGCTCCGCACCTTCGCCGGCCTGGATCGGCCTGACCGCGGGCGCATCCCCCTGGGCGACGTCACCCTCTTCGACTCCCAAGGGCGCCGCGATCTCCCAGCGCACCGACGCCGCGTCGGCCTCGTCTTTCAGCAGCCCGCCCTGTGGCCGCACCTCACGGTCCGCCGCACCATTACCTACGGAGGTCGTCACCAGCTCGAGGCGGTCATCGCGCTCTGCGAGCTCGAACCGCTCCTCGACCGCCGCCCGCGGACCCTCTCAGGCGGCGAACGCCAGCGCGTCGCCCTCGCCCGCGCGCTCACCGCCGCCCCGCGCGCCCTGCTCCTCGACGAGCCCTGGACCGGCCTCGACGAAGCCCGCCGCGACGCGATCGTCGCCCTGCTCACCCGCGTCGGCGCGACCCTCGACATCCCCCTGGTCATCGCCACCCACGACCTGGGCACGGCGCTGTGCATGACCGACCACGTCGCCCTCATGGACGCCGGCTCCCTCGTCGCCCACGGCCCCACCGACGTCGTGCTGCGAGCCAGCGACGCCGCGTCGGTCGGCCGTCGCCTCGGCCTCGAGTCCGTCCTCACCGCCCGCTTCGAGAGCCGCGACCCGCTCACCAGCAGCATCCACGCGCTGCTCGGCGACCACCGCGTGACCCTGCCCGCCGCCGCCGGCTCGCCCGGTGACACCCTGCTCGTCGGCGTCCGCCCCGAGGACGTCCTCTTGGCGCGCGAACCCCTCGTCGGCCTCAGCGCGCGAAACCGCCTGCCCGCCGTCGTCACCCACCTCACCGACCTCGGCCACGCGGTCCTCGTTCACCTCGACGTCGCCGGCCAGACCCTGCGCGCCGAGATAACCGCCGAAGCGGCCCGCGACCTGGACCTGCACCCGCGGACCCACGTCCACGCCTGGGTGAAGGCCACGGCGCTGCGACCCCACGGACGCGTCTCCGTGCTTTCGCCAAGGCCCGCCTCGTTGTACAACGCGCCGGAACCCAGCCCTGGGCCTTGGACGGAGACGCGCACATGACACTCGTGAGCGACGGTAAGCTCAGCTACCGCAATTGGAACGGCCGCTTCCAGCGCGCGCTCATCATCGAGAACCCCGATCCGTCGTTGGACGAGCGGCTGCACGCGATGGGCATCGAGCCGCACCGGGTGGCCGACGCGCCGGACGAAGACGAGCTGGTGCGTCTGCTGGAGCAGGGGCAGCATCACCTCATCTTCAAGCGCAGCAAGGTCGAGATCACCGAGCGCGTCGTGGAAGCCAGCAAGAACCTCGCGGCCGTGATGCTCTGCTGCATCGGCGACGACTCCGTCGACAAGATGGCGTGCGCGAGCCACGGCGTCCTGGTCACCCACGATCCGGTCTCCAACGCCCGCTCGGTCGCCGAGCTGGTCATGGGCGAGCTCATCTCCATCGCCCGGCGCCTGTTCGAGAGCGTGCCGGAGATGGCGAACTCCCAATGGAACAAGGGCTCCGCGGGGCGCTACGAGCTGATGGGCAAGCGCTTGGGCATCCTCGGCCTCGGGAACATCGGCCGCCAGGTCGCCCAGCTCGGCCAGGCGCTCGGCATGGAGATCCTCTTCTTCGACACCGGGCCGGTCCCCCGCGAGGTCGGCCTGGCCATGGGCTGGCGGGCTGCAGCCAACATGCGCGAGCTCTTCGCGGCGTCGGACTTCGTCACGGTGCACGTCTCCGCGACCGACATCCACGGGCGCAGCAATCGCAACATGATCGGCTACGACGCCCTGAGCGCGATGAGCGAAAAAGCGGGCGAGAGCCCCCGCGGCTTCATCAACCTGGCCCGCGGCTTCATCGTCGACCCCGAAGTCCTGCGCCGCGCGGTCAGCGAGGGCCACGTCGCCTACGCCATGACCGACGTGTTCCCCGAGGAGCCCGGGCGCGCCTCGACCACCCGCTGGGTCAACCCGTACCAGGGTGAGCCGCGCATCTTCTCCACGCCGCACATCGGCGCCGCCACCCGCGAGGCCCAGCCCCGCATCGCCGCCTACGTCGCGCGCACCACGCAGATGCTCAACGAGATGGGCATGCTGCGAAACTGCGTCTTCCAACCGCGCGCGGCCATCGAGTTCGACGTCGAGTTCGCGTCCTCGATCCTGGCGGTCGTGCACGTCGACAAGCGCGGCACCAAGAAGGCGGTGGACGACGCGATCTTCAAAGCCGGCGCCAACAACGTGCGCTCCGCCCACATCGACTTTCCCGACTACGGCATCGCCTACGACGTGTCGGCGCTCGACCGCGAGCTGACACCCGAGCAGGTCACCAACCTGGTGCGGGACGCGGCCGAGATCACGGGCGACCCCACCGCGATCCGCTGGCTGCGGGCCATCCCGCTGGACACCGGGGCCTCTGAGCAGGCCACGAGCGAGCCGCAGACGGCTTGAATTCAGCGGGTTTGCGGGCGACCATCGGCGGCGAACCACCATGAACCAACCCGCACCGAGCACGCGCCTCCTTGAGACCGGCATCGCCGCCGTGGCGGAGTTGTTGCTCGGCCAGGGCGACGGCTCCGGGTGGGCCGACTTCGAGGCGGAGGTCCGGGCCGCCCCACAAGGCGAGCGCATCGGCAGCCTGGTGCGCCGCTTCGCGCTGTCGAGCTTCGACCTGAAGTGCATCATGGTCGGCCTGGGCCAGCACGTGCAGCCGAAGATGGCGGCGGTGCTCGAGCAGAGCGGCGGCTCGGTCTTCGCGCGCGCGGTCACGGTGCGCCTGGTCATCGACCGCTTCTGCGAGGGCTCCGACGCGACGCTCAAGGCCCGGCGCGCGTTTTTCCGAAGCGGGCCGCTCTTGCGCCACCGCCTGGTGAGCCTGGGCGCCGCGGAGGCCGGCTCGACCGCCGGCCTGCTGGCGCGGCGCTTCTCGGTGACCGCCCCGACGATTCGCTACCTCCTCTGGGAAGACGAGCTGTCAGAGAACGTCGAGCGGATCGCCCAGCTCAGCGAGCCCGGCGTCGAGCTGCTCAACGTCATCATCGACCGCGACGAGCGCGAGCAGCTCCGCGAGATGGTCGAAAACCACGAGCGGTACCGCCAGGCCATCGGCGATTGGGGGTTCGACAAGATCCTGCCCTACGGTCGCGGGCTGTCGATGCTCTTCTCGGGCCCGTCCGGGACCGGAAAGACCCTGCTGGCCCATGCGCTGGCCGGCCACATCAACCGGCCGCTGCTCAGCGTCTCCGCGTCGGATCTCCCCGAAAGCGAAGGGCTGGAGGCGATGCTCTCGGACCTCTTCACCGAGGCCACCATGCGCGACGCGGTGGTGGTCATCGACGAGTGCGAGGCGTTGCTGGGCAAGAGCGACAAGCGACGGGCGACGGCCTTCCGCGCCATGGAGGACTTCGAGGGCATCCTGGTGCTGACGACGAACCACCCCGAGCGCCTCGACGACGCGCTGGAGCGGCGGATCATCGTCAACCTGCCCTTCGAGATCCCCGACGCCGAGCTCCGACGGCACATCTGGGAGGTGCACCTGCCGCCGGGCGTCCCGCTGGCCGACGACGTGGACCTCGAGGCCCTGGCAAACACCTATGATTTCGCCGGCGGCACCATCAAGAACGCCATCCTGGTCGCGGTGAATCGCGCCCGCGCCCGCGATAAGCCCGTGTCGATGGGGCTGCTCGTGGAGGGCTGCGTCAGCCAGCTTCGCTACGCGCTGGAAGACCTCACGGTGCGCACCACGACGCACCTGCGGCTCAAAGACATCGTCCTGCCGGACAAGGCGCACAAGAAGGTCCGCGAGATCATCGCCGCGGTGCGCAACCAGTCTACCGTGTTGAACCGCTGGGGCTTCGGCCGCAAGCTCGTGACGGGAAAGGGCATCACGGTGCTCTTTGACGGGCCGCCCGGTACCGGCAAGACGCTGTGCGCCGAGATCATCGCGGGCGAGTTCAACCGCGCGCTCTACCGGGTCAACATCCCGGAGGTCGTGTCGAAGTGGGTGGGCGAGACCGAAAAGCACATCAAGGCGATCTTCCAGCAGGCGCGCATCAGCCACGCGATGCTGCTCTTCGACGAGGCGGACTCGCTCTTCTCCGCGCGCACCGCGGAGACCCAGACGGCCACGGATCGCTACGCCAACATGGAGGTGAACCTGCTCCTCCAGGAGATCGAGCGCTTCCCCGGCATCTGCATCCTCACCACGAACTTCTACGGTTCGCTCGACCGCGCGCTCATCCGGCGCATCCAGTTCCGCGTCACCTTCGAGGAGCCGCCGGTCGAGCAGCGCGCCCGCATCTGGGAGACGCTGTGCCCGCCCGAGGCGCCGTGCGCGCCGGACGTGGACTTCATGGCCCTGGCGAAGAAGTACGATCTGACGGGCGGCATGATCAAGAACGCCCTGTTGCGAGCGGCCTATATGGCGGCTGAGGTGGACAGCCCGCTGACCCAGGAGATCCTCCACGAGGCGTGCCGCGACGAGTACGTGGCGGCGGGCAAGGTCACGCGGGACGCGTCGGCGGTGGATGCCAAGCGGGCGCGCGTGCATCGCGGGCTGGCCGAAGACGACGAGGCGGCGGCGGCGGCACACGCTGCCGAGGCGCCATCGCTGCCACCGCTCAGCCCCGACGCGACGCGGCGATCGTACTACGACGAGCTGCCGCCCGGCCGCGAGATCGCCGAGGACGACGCCAACGCCTCGCGCTGACGGCGCCCGGGGCGACGGTCGCGACGTGGATCGGTCCTTGCTATGGAGTGCGGGGGTGCGGGGCTGGCTGTGCAGCGGCCGGCTTCGTGCTAGGATCGCTGGCGGCCCCGATGGGCCAGCAGCGACGCGGAAAAAGAGCAGACCGGGCCGCGGCAAAGGGCAGCCCAAGACGGTGTTCAGAGCAGAAGGTGCGGACCTCCGGCGCTGGTGACGGCAGTCCCCGGCGGGGTCGACAGACCCCATGACGCGAGGTCCTTCGAGGTTGCGGAGGGCGGTGGGTTGAAGTCCCGAAACGACGAACACGACATCCGCTCGGCGGAACGCGAGCAGCGGCGCCAGTTGCTTGAGCGCCGCGAGCGACAGCGCGAGCGAGCGCTGGACGTCGACATCGTCGAGCTGGTCCGGGACTTTCGAGGCAGCCCAGAGCAAATAGGCAATTATCTCGCGGAGTTGAACGAGCGAGGGCTGCTGAAACCGGCCGATCTCGAGCGGCTCTATGCGCAGGTCGCCGACGCCGTGGGTGCGGCCTTCGCGGACCGGGCCTTCGGCCGAAAGCAGGCCGGGACGACGCCCGCGGAGCTGCTCGCTCGCTTTGCCCCCTCGGCCGCGGCGGACGCGCAGCCCCAGCGGCTCGCCAACGTCATCGACCTGGACCAGGTCCGGGCGGAGCGCACGGCGCGGCTGGTTCAGCAGCTCGCCAGCGCCCTGGGGATCTCCCTCGGCGGCTTGACGGTCCGCGCCGACGACGACGCCCGCAAGCGCACCGAGTCCCAAGGCGCCAGCGGTCTTATGGAGGGCGGGCAGGTCTTCCTCAACCCGCAGGCCTACGATCCCGAGACGTCCAGGGGCCGCTACCTGCTGGGCCACGAGATGGCCCACGTCGCGCAGCAGCGCCAGACCGGGGCCGTGTCCTCGGGCGCGGAGACCCCCGGCGTGCGCGGGGCGGCGCCGGTCATGCACGCCGAGGCCGAGGCCGCCTCGATCGGCCAGCGCTTCGCCGCGGGGCAGTCGCCGGGGCGCGCGATGGCGCCGCTGTCGCCCACGGCGGTCGCCGCCGACACCGGGGCGGCCAGCGCGACCCAGGCGGCGGGCGCGGGGACCACGGCGCGGCCGGCGAACCTGGACCTGGACGTCTTCGGGCACCCGGTCCACCTCTCGATCCCCAACAACGGCCGCAAGACCGTGCGGGTCACGGTCAACGCAGACCCCATGCCGGGGCTGCGGATCAACACCGTGGAGATCGAGTTCGACGAGGCGTGGCACCTCAAGCGCGGCTCGGTGGACTGCACGGTCTCGGTGGGCGAGCACATCCATCTCGAAGGCGTGACGCTGACCCTGGCCGAGGAAGAACGCCCGGGCGAGACCGAGCCGCACATCGAGGTGCGGGGCGACGTGCGCGGCGCGGCGTTCCAAGTCGGCGAGGTGCTGAACGGCACCTTGGACCTGAGCTTCAGCCCGGGCGGCATCAGCGGCCACGGCACCATCACCCACTCGGGCGTGCATCTGCACCCGGCGGTGACGCTCACCGGCGGCTCGGTCGACGTGACGCTGACCGAGGCCGGCGAGTTCTCGGTTCGCGGGACCGTCACCGGCGACGTGGCGCAGGTGGGGCGCGTCACCTTTGAGGCGGGGCTGACCGACGGGCAGCTCTCGGGCGCGGTCAGCGTGACCCTGGCTCAGCCGCTGGCGCTGGTGCCGAACGTCACCCTGGACGCCGTGCAGCTCACCGGCCAGTACAACGCCGAGGGGCTGGAGGTCGGCGGCACCATCGACGTGACCATCGCCCAGTGGGTCGGCGTTGGCATCACCGGCCGCTACAACGTCACCGACGGGGTGTGGGGCCTCGCGGGGACCCTGACCCAACAGGGTGACATCCGGCTGGGCGAGCTGGAGGTCACCGACTCGAGCCTCACCGTGGCCGTCGACAACAGCGAGCTCACCCGGGTCGACGCGGCCGCGACGCTGACGATTCCGCACTGGCGCGCGGTCGTGACCGGCAGCTATGAGCCGGGCGCGGGCGAGCTCGCTGGCACCGGCGAGGTGACGCTGACCGAGCCGCTGCCGCTCGGCGAGACCGGCGCCGTCTTGAGGGAGGCGAACGCGACCGCCACGGTCGAGCACAACCGCTTGGTGCGCGTGCGAGGCGGGCTGGTCGCCGAGTTCCCGCTGGCCGGCGAGCCGACGTTCCTGGTCACCGGCACCGAGATCACCTGGGAGTCCGAGGGCAACCTCGTCTCGGGCCAGGGGCAGGTCGAGACCCTGCGCGACATCGTCATCGGCAGCCCGGCGGGCGTCCACGCGACCATCGCCAGCGGCGCGACCGCCACGGCGACGGTCGAGGCCAACAAGGTCACCGGGGCCACCGGCGGCCTGATCTTCTCGGTCGCCGAGGGCGAGAGCGAGATCGGCACCGGCACCGTGGACCTGACCTTCTCGGGCGAGACGGGCAACGTCAACGGGCGCGGCACCTTCACCCTGACCAACGACTTCGGCATGCCGGATCGCGAGGCGGGGCCGATCTTTTTGAGGGCGGGCTCGACCATCATCGCGGTGCTGGCCGAGAGTCGCCTGACCGAGCTGACGCTCGAGCAGGTCGGGTTCGGGATCACCGGGCTCGGACCCGAGGGCCTGGGCGTCATCGGCGGCGTCATCGACGGCACGCTCAGCTTGCCGGAGCGCGGCGAGTCGGTGGTCAACGGCAGCGCCAGCGCGGCGGTCGAGACGGGCTGGGCGATCGAGCGGGATTGGGGCTCCGTCGAGATCCAGCAGGGCGGCACGGTCGCGGCGACGGTGACCGACAGCGCGCTGACCCTGGTCGAGGTCCACGTGCCCTTCGGCGTGACGCTGCTGGTGCCCGCGGCGGCCGCGCCGATTCAGTTGCAGGGGCAGATCGACGGCACCTATTTGAAGGAGCCGCAGGAGTCGATCGACGGGACCGCGTCGCTGACGCTGGTCGGCGACACCACGTTCCCCCTGGGCACGACGGGGGATTCGCTGGTCGTCAAAGACGGCGCGAGCGCGAGCGTCGTGGTGGCGGCCAGCGACCTCGACCGCATCACGATGGCGATGGACGTCGAGTATCTGCGCGGCGGCGCGCTCTTCCTCGCGGGCAGCGTCACCGAGGGCGTCTACACCGCCAGCGACAAGATGGTCGCGTTCAACGGCAGCCTGACGCTGAAGGCGCCGGTCGACAAGCCCCTGGGCGAAGGCTCCGCGTGGAAGCTCGTCCTGATGCCCGACGTGACCACCCTCGACGTCGAGGTGTTCGAGTCGCGGCTGGTACGGATGGGCGGGTCGATTCAGCTACAGCTTCAGGACGGGACGACGCCGATCCTTCAGGGCTCGCTCAATAACGCCAACCTCGAAGTCGAGCAGATGCTCTTCAGCGGCGACCTCGACGTCCGCTTCATCGATAACCTCGCCTGGCCGCGGTCGCCCGAGGACGCCGGCGCGCTGCCCCCGGCGGCGGCGATGCGCGTGATGGCCGGCTCCCATGTGTCGGGGCGCATCGACAACAACGCGCTGTCGAACGCCCAGATCGAGATGGACTTCCAGTTCGACCTGGGCGGAGCGCTCCTGGGCACCGGGCGCGTCGAGGGGAGCTGGAACGCCGAGACCGACAAGGTGACCGGCCAGGGCAGCTTGGTCTTGGCGCGGGATCTCGACGTCAGCGACCCCGCCAACACCGGCGACGAGCCGTCGGGGTGGGCGCTCTTCATCTGTCAGAACGCGTCGGTGACCGTCGACATCGCGGAGAGCCGCTTTCAGAAGACCACCATCGACGTGCCGCTGCGGCTGAAAAACGGCGCCACCGAGGTCGCCAACGGCAGCATCAACGGCCAGTACCTGCCGGGCGAAGAGGGCGGCTTCACCGGGACCGCGCAGTTCCAGATGCTGTCCGACGTCTTCATGAAAGACGCCGGCCGCTTCGGCATCTACCTGGGCGCGCAGACCAACGGCAGCGCGCAGATCACGGCCGGGACGCTCACCGAGGCCACGGGCGCCTTCGAGCTCGTCGGCAAGGAGGGCGAGGTCCGCAAGGTCGAGCTGAACCTCGACGCGACCTACCGCCGGGGCGAGGCGTTCAACGGCGCCGCGCGCCTCACCGTGGTCGACTCGATCCGTATCGGCAGCTCGGGCGAGTGGGGCGTGCACCTGGACCCCGGGACCGAGGGGACCGTCCGCGTCGAGCAGAGCGAACTGCGAGAGATCACCGGGCAGATCTGCATCTCGGTGTCCCGCGGCGAGCAGATGTTCGCCCGGGGGCAGTTCTCGCTCGACTACGACTTCTCCCAGGGCGAAAACGCCGTCGTCGACGCCGAGGGCTCCGTCGAGCTCATCGGCCAGGTCACGCTGGGGACGGCGGCCGGCTACACCTTCACGCTCAACGGTGGCACGGGGCTGTCGGCGAAGGTCACCCGCAACGCCCTGGAGTGGGTCGAGGGCCAGCTCATCTTGGGCGTCGGCGACCCCGCCGAGTTCGGAACCCTGGCCCTGTCCGGTCGCTACGAGGCGGGCGCCGACCCCAACTTCAGCGGCCAGGCGCTCGCCGCCATCACCCGTCCGAAGTCCTTGGGCTTGGCGTTCGCGGGCTACGATTTCTGGCTGATGCCCTCGACGGTGACCGTCGAGCTCCTGAACTCGGACATCACGCACATCGGCGGCGAGATCGGCGTTCAGGCCCGCAAGGCCGAGGGCAACATCACCCTGGTGCTCGCCGGCGACTGGGTGAAAAACGAGACCGGCGGCATCTTCAACGGCTCCGGCGTGGGCACCGTCGAGGGCCAGGTCACGGTCGGCTCGGCCGGCGACTACACCTTCATCGTGCAGGGCGGCAGCGGCGTCGACATCGCCGTCGAGAACAACGACTTCACCCGCATCCACGGCACGCTGAACGCGCTGGTGAAGGAGGGCGAGACCGACTTCTTCGCGCTCAACTGCGAGATCACCTACCGGACGGCGGACGGCGGATCCATCGACGCTGAGGGATCCTGCTCGCTGCTGGGTGAGAAGAAGGTCTTCCAGCTCGGCACCTACGAGTTCTGGCTGCGTGCCGGCGACGGATTCACCGCGACCATCAAGGTGGTGAACAACGACGTGAAGGAGGTCGGCGGCGTCGTCTCCTTCATGATCAAGGACGGCGAGGCGCTGCCGCTGATCGTGGCCTCGGCGAGCGGCCGCTACACCGACGAAGACGGCCACTTCACCGGGGAAGGCGACATCCGGCTCGGTCGCGACGTGACCTTCCCGCCCGGCGCCACCACGGGGCCGAAGCTGCTCTTCCACGCGGGGTCGGGCGGCCGCGGCCGGGTGACCAACAGCGAGCTGCGGCAGCTCGGCGGTAACCTGAACGTCGACGTCTGGGACAGCACCGGGCCGCTGGTCAACGTGGTCGCCGACGGCGAGTACGACGTCGTCAACAACGACCTGGTACGCCTGGCCGGCACCGCGACGATGCTGCGGTCCATCGAGATCGGCGGCACCGGCGACCAGGCGATGCTGCGCGTGCTGAACCTGACCGGCCACGCGGTCATCCAAAACAGCGAGCTGGTCAGCGCTGGCGGCAGTTGTGATGTGGTCTTGCCACGCCTCAACAACATGCGCGGCCACTTTGAAGCGAACTGGCGCACCGAGGGCGGCCAGGACTTCTTCAGCGGTTCGGGCACCCTCAACTTCGTGTTGTTTCAGCCGGATCCGGCCACCGGGCGCTCGATGTCGGGCGAGGTGGCGGCGGCCTACAACGAGGATGGCAGCTTCGTCATCGACGGCGAGGTCGACTACAAGATCAACCACATGCTGGGCGGCAAGCTGAACGTCCACGTCGACCAGGAGCTCCAGCCCATCCTCGGCGGCACGATCGCGGTCACCGACGTCCCGCTGGTCCATGGGCGCCCCCTCTTCGACATGGGCATCGACATCCTCCCGAAGATGTCGATCCCGATCTTCCCGCCCGTCGGAGCGATGCTCGACATCGGCATCCGCGGCGGTCTCGGCTTGTCGATGCAGGATCTCATGATCCGCGAGGCATCGATCACGGTCAGCAATTTCCGGCCGCTGGCCGACCAGGTCACGGTTCCCGACTTCTCCGTGCTGCTTCAACTGTCGTGGGGGCTCAATTTCCACGCGTTTGTCGCGGCCTACATGGGCGTGTCCATCGGCATCCCCGGGGCGAACCTTGGGGCTGGAGTCGAGGGCGAGGTGGCCCTCAACGCGCCGCTGACCGTGTCCCCCTACGGCATTCTGCGCTCCGTGGGCGGGCGCTTCGGCGGTGAGCTGGGCATCGGTATCTCGCTGGAGCCGACCCTCGACCTGTACGCGCGGCCCTACCTCCAAGCGACGTTGGGCACCGAGCACCGCCTCGACCTGGCGGAGTGGCACGCGCCGCTTGGCAGCATCTTCAAGTTCGAGTGGGGCACGACCTACGCCTGGGGCGACGACGGCCCGCGTCAGTCCGCACGCGCACCCGAGCAGCGTCCCGGGCTGCCGGCGCCGAGCCGGCCGGCGACGCCCACCAGCGAGGCCGGCATCAACGCCCGGACGCCCACGCGCGCCAGCGGTTCGGAGCCGGTCCCAGGCGGCCCGGCGCTCGAGAGCGGCTCCGAGATGGCGGCCCAACAGGAGGGCGGACGCGACGCGGGCCCGATGAGCGAGATCCAGGAGAAGATCGCGACCATCCAGACCATCGCCGAGGGCGTGGGTGCCGTCGCGCGGTTGGTCTCGCTGCTCATCGGCATCGTCACGGCGGCGCTGACCTTCGGGCCGATCGGCGTCGTGATCTACCTGGCGTGGAAGGCCTTCATCGGCGAGTTCAGCTTCGATCAGGTCGCCGAAGACGTGAGGGCGGTCGTGCGCTTGATGGAGGTCTGCTACGACCTGATTCGGCCGCACCTGCCTGATTGGTGGGACCGCATCATCGGCTTCTTCAGCGGCGACGGCCCCAGCCTGCTCGACGCGCTCTTCGGCGCCGACGACGCCATGCGCGAGTCGGTGGCCAAGGGCGAGCATCGCCACGCACCGCCCGAGGTGCGCGCGACGATGATCGACGAGATGATCAGCGGCTGGACCGGCGAGGAGGACCAGGAGGCCATCCTCAAGATCTTGGAGTTCTCGTCGAGCAACGGCGACCTGGCGGCGGTCGTCCGGCGCGTCGATGGCGGGGCCGAGCAGATCCTCGATGATCTGGACGGCTACGAGGACGACCAGGCCCGCATCCTCTTCCGCCGCAACGGGATCACCTGGTGAGCGCCGAGGGCGACACGGGGCTCTCGCCGGCGCGGCGCCGGGCCATCGACGCCGTCACCGCGCTGAGCGAGGCC
>CAZNZH010000020.1:0-16692 GCA_964577445.1 uncultured Myxococcales bacterium | reverse complement strand
GCTCTCCGGGGTGCGCCACACCGGACTGTCGGGCCTGCGGGACCGGGACAACCTGCCAGAGCTGGCCCGCTTTCTCGATACTCACCTCGCCCTCTGCTACCGAAACGGCGACGAGTGGTACGACGTGCACCCCCTCATCGTCCCGGCCATCGAGAAGCTGGTCGCCAACGCCGCAAAGCGTGACGGCGGCAGCGAGCCGTCAGTCTAGGACGATGGCGCAGCCCCTCCCGGCTCACAATCGCCTGCTGGTCTGGCTGGATCCGCAGGGGCAGGCCGAGTGGAAGCGCCTCGAGTCACAGATCGAGCTGGCCGAGGGCTTCTGGCTGGGTTTTCTCTTCACGCCGTCGGCCGAGACCGCCGGATTGCTGCGCGAGCGGCTGGAGTCTGAGCTCAAACGCCGCGGCCACGCCCTCCTCGTGCGAGACCCTTCCACCGCGGACGACCTGGTAGCGAGTCTCTCCTGGCTTACCGCCGACGAGACGCGGGACGCGCCCTACATCTGGCTCCAAGCCATCCGCCCTGTCGACGGCCGGACGAAAGCCGGCGAGTCCTGGTCGCGCGCCTGGGAGACCTTGCTCCTCCGCTTGAACGAGCGCCGTGACGCGCTGCGACGCCACACAGGCGGAGGAGTCATCCTGGTCGCCCCCCCGGCGGTCAAGCCCCTCGCACGCGACGCGGCCCCGGACCTGTGGTCTATCCGCGCGCTGGTCATGGAAGCCCCTGCGCCCGAGAGTTCGGGAGGTCGCGAGCCCGAGTTTCGTGAGATTCCACGTCTTCCCGCGGTCCCGGCGGACCCCGCGACCACGCCCGTCGAGACTGAGGACAATGTGCACGCCCTCGGCCGCGCGGTGGTTGCCCTTGAGAAGCAAGGGCGCTACGCCGAGGCGATCCCCCTCGCGGAACGCGCGCTAACCCTGACGGAACGGATCCTCGGGTCTGAGCATCCGCAGACCGCGACGAGCCTCAATAATCTCGCCGGTCTGCTGTGCGCCACCGGGGACTACGCCGCAGCCCGGTCTCTGTACCAGCGGGCGTTGGCAATCCGGCAAAAAAGACTCGGTTCCGACGATCCCCAGACCGCGGCGAGCCTCAATAACCTCGCCGGTCTGCTCGAATCCACTGGGGACTACGCCGGGGCTCGGCCGCTCTATGAGCGGGCACTGACCATTCGTGAGGCCCAGCTCGGCGCAACCCATCCCGATACCGCGATGAGCCTCGATGGCCTTGCCTCTCTGCTGGAATCCACCGGGGACTACGCCGGGGCGCGGCCGCTCTATGAGCGGGCGCTGGCCATCCGGGAGACCCGGCTCGGGCCGGACCATCCCGATACGGCCCAGAGCCTCAATAACGTCGCCGGGCTGCTCTGCGCCATCGGGGACTACGCCGGGGCGCGGCCGCTCTATGAGCGGGCGCTGGCTATTTGCGAGAAGGCGCTCGGTGTCGCGCATCCGACGACACAGATCCTGGCCAAGAACCTAGCCATTGCACGTGCGCAGGCGGGAGAGAGGTAGCTTTCTCCCGCCCGTCCGAGCGCAATGGCCTAACTCGCCGTCGCTAGCCCAGCCGCTCGATGATCGTCACGTTCGCCTGGCCGCCGCCTTCGCACATGGTCTGGAGGCCGTAGCGGCCGCCGGTGCGCTCTAGCTCGTTTAGCATCGTGGTCATCAGGCGCGCTCCGGTGGCTCCCAGGGGGTGGCCCAGGGCGATGGCGCCGCCGTTGACGTTGACCTTCGCGAGGTCGGCTCCGGTCTCTTTTTGCCAGGCGAGGACGACGCTGGCGAAGGCTTCGTTGATCTCGACGAGATCGATGTCGGCCAGGGTCATGCCGGTCTTCTTCAGGGCGTGGGCGGTCGCCGGGATGGGGGCGGTCAGCATCCAGATGGGGTCGTCGCCTCGGACACTCAGGTGGTGGACGCGGGCCCTCGGCGTGAGGCCGTGCTCGCGGACGGCCGCCTCGCTGGCGACCAGGATGGCCGCCGCACCATCGGAGATCTGGCTCGAGACGGCGGCGGTCAGGCGGCCTCCCTCGGTGATGGGCTTGAGGCCGGCCATCTTCTCCATCGTGGTGTCGGGGCGCGGGCCTTCGTCGGCCGCCACATCGCCGAATGCCATGATTTCATTGGCGAATCTCCCCTCAGCGGCGGCCCTGACGGCGCGCATGTGGCTCTCGTAGGCCAAGGCCTCCATGTCCTCGCGGCTGATGTTCCACTTCTCGGCGATCATCTCCGCCGACCGGAACTGGCTGACCCGGCCGGGGCCGTAGCGCTCGACCCAGCCCACCGAGCCCGAGGTGGGATCCGCCTGGCCGTACTCCTTGGCCGCGATGAGCGCTGCCGAGATAGGGATCATCGACATGTTCTGGACGCCGCCGGCCACGACCAGGTCTTGGGTGCCGCTCATCACGCCCTGGGCCGCGAAGTGCAGCGCCTGCTGGCTGGAACCGCACTGCCGGTCGATGGTCACGCCCGGCACCGAGTCGGGGAGCCCCGCGGCCAGCCAGCACGTGCGCGCGATGTCGCCGCCCTGGGGGCCGATCTGGTCGAGGCAGCCGAAGACCACGTCGTCCACCGCGGCGGGGTCGATGCCGGTGCGCGCCATCAGGCCCTTCAGCACGTGGGCGCCCAGGTCGGCGGGGTGCACCGCGCTCAGCCCGCCCTTGCGGCGGCCGACGGGGGTGCGGACGGCGTCGATGATGTAGGCCTCTGGCATGGTCAATCTCCCAGGATCTGCCGAGCGATTCGGGCTCGGTGGTGGTCGGAATCCCCGTAGGCGCGGCTGAGCGCCCAGGCACGCTTCATATAAAGGTGGAGGTCGTACTCGGTGGTGTAGCCGATGGCGCCGTGGCACTGAAGCGCCTGGCGCGTGCACAGCGTCGCCGCGTCCGAGGCCTGAGCTTTCGCCATCGAGACGTGCAGGTCGACGTCCGGGTCGTCATGGTCCAGCGACCACGCGGCGCGGTAGACCACGGGGCGCGCCATCGCCAGCGCGGCGAAGGCGTCGACCAGCTTGTGCTGGACGGCCTGAAACGCGCCGATGGGGCGGCCGAACTGGGTGCGGACCTTGGCGTACTCGACGGCCAGGTCCACACAGCGGGCGCCCAGGCCGATGAGCTGAGCGGCCGTGCCCAAGGTCGCCCGGAGCCGCGCCCGCTCGCACGCGCGGGCCGCGATTTGTCCGTCGGCGACCAGGTTTTCGCGCGTTTCGGCCCACTGGACGGTGAAGAGGCGCCGCGCGTGGTCGACCGAGGTCTGAGCGGTCAGGAACGCCTGGTCCGGCGTGATGGCGTAGAGGGCGCCGTCGCGCTCGAGCAGCAACAGATCCGCGCGGTCCGCACCCTCGACGAAGGGCTGGCCGGCCAGACCCAGGCCGATCCGCGCGCTGCCGTCGGCGATCTTCGGCGCCCAGCGGGCTAAAAGCTCGGTCGCGCCGGCCTCGGCCAGCAGCGGGCCGGCGACCGCGACCGTCTCGATGATGGGCTCGGGGAGTGCCTCGTAACCGCTGGCCTCCAGTATCAGGATGAGCTCAGCCAGCCCGAGATCCAGCCCGCCCCCCGACTCCGGCAGCAGCATCCCGCTGATGCCCTGCTCGGCCAGGTGCTTCCAGGCCGCCTCAGCGCCGACGCCCTGCTCGTAAGCCCGCCGCACCACGTCGGGGCCCGAACAGCGCGCCAGCATCTCGCGGGCGGCGTCGCGGAAGAGCCTCTGGTCCTCGGTGAAGCGGAACCTCATCCGCGGTCTCGCGGCAGCCCCAGCACGTGCTGGGCCACGATGCTGCGCTGGATCTCGTTGGTGCCGGCGTAGATCGGCCCGGCCAGGGCGAACTCGTAGCCGCGCAGCCAGCCGCCGCCGTCCACCGCGTCGGGCGCGCCGTGGTCTAGCTCAGCCAGCGGCCCCAGCAGGGACAGGGCCGTCTCGTGGGTGCGGACGTCCATCTCGGACCAGAAGAGCTTATTGATGCTGGACTCGGGCCCGATGGACTCGCCGGCTTGAAGGGACGCGACGGTCTGAAACGTGTGCAGCCGGTACGCCTCGGCGTCGATGCAGGCGCGGATGATCCGGTCGCGTAGCCGCGCGTCGCGCAAGTCAGCGCGCTGCCGCCAAAGCGCGATGAGGCGCTCGGCCGTCGCGATGAAGCGGCCGGGGCTGCGCAGGCTCAGGCCGCGCTCGCTCGACGTGGTCGCCATGGCCACGGACCAGCCCTGGTTCACCTCGCCCAAGATGTCGCGCTCGGGCACGAAGACGTCTTCTAAGAAGATCTCGGCGAACCCCTCGTCGCCGTCGAGGCGCTCGACCGGGCGGACGGTCACGCCGGGGGCGTCGAGGGGGATCATGAAGTAGGTCAGGCCGCGGTGGCGGCTAGCCGCGGGGTCGGTGCGGAAGAGGCCGTAGATCCAGTCGCAGAAGGCCCCGCGGGTACACCACGCCTTCTGGCCGGTCAGCCTGTAGCCGCCCTCGGTGGGGACGGCGCGGCTCTTGAGCGACGCGAGGTCGCTGCCGGCGTTGGGCTCGGACCAGGCCTGGGCCCACATGACCTCGGCGGCGGCCATGGGGCGCAGGATGCGGGCTCTTTGCTCGTCGGTGCCGAACTCAAAGAGCGTCGGCGCCAGAAGGAAGATGCCGTTCTGGGTCACCCGCGACGGCGCGCCGGCCCGGTAGTACTCCTCTTCGAAGATGAGCCACTCGACCAGGCTCGCCTCGCGGCCGCCGTACTCCTTGGGCCACGACACGACCGCCCAGCCGCCCTCGAAGAGCGCCCTCTCGAACTCGCGGACCCGCGCGAAGCCCTCACGCGTATCGCCCGACGGCAGCGGCTCTTTCGGGACGTGGGCCTCGAGCCAGGCCCGCGCCTCGGCCCGAAACGCGTCTTCGGCCGCGGTGAAGCGGAGGTCCACGACCTATTTCAGCGCCTTGGCCATGGACTTCGCGTCCTGGCCCTGGAGGTGGTCTTCGCTGGTCAAGCTGTTGTGCGCGTGCGCCAGGTGATGGAGCCCATAGGTCGCGTCGATGCTGTCGCGCAGGCCCATGCGGTCCTCGGCCTGGTTGATGGCTTTTTTCGCCAGGGCCAGCCCAAATCGCGGGCGGGCGGCGATGCGCTCGGCCATGGCCAAGACCTCGGCCTCGAGCGCGTCCCGCGGCACGGTCCGGTTGATCATCCCGATGGCCAACGCCCGCTCAGCGCTCATGCGCTCGCCCAGGTACAGGAACTCCTTGGCTTGGCGCGGGTTCATCGCGAAGGGGTGGGCGAAGTACTCGACGCCGGGGATGCCCATGGCCAAGACGGGGTCGGCGAAGAACGCGTCGTCGGACGCCACGATGAGGTCGCAGATCCACGCCAGCATGAGCCCGCCGGCCACGCACGCGCCCTGGACCTGGGCGATGACGGGCTTGGGGATCTCGCGCCAGCGGCGGCACATGCCCAGGTAGAGCTCTTGCTCGCGGACGAACACGCCCTCGGCACCGGGCTTATCGGCGTGCGGGTACCAGTTGGTCGCCACGCGGCCGAAGGGCTTGTGGATGTCGCGGCCCGGCGTGCCGATGTCGTGGCCGGCAGAGAAATGCGGGCCGGCGCCGGCCAGCACGATGCAGCCCACCGCGTCGTCGTCGATGGCCTGCTGGAATGCCCGGTCCAGGGCGTAGGTCATCTCGGCGTTCTGCGCGTTGCGGTAGCGCGGCCGGTTCATGGTGACGATGGCCACCGGGCCCTGGGTCTCGTAGAGGACCGAGGGGCCGTCTTCGCCTGCGATCTCTTCGGTGGCGTCTGCCTCTTTTGGCTGTTTTGGCTGTTTTGGCGTCTTGCTCACGGAACCCCTCCGAGCCGCGTCACGGTCTGTCGCGCCTCGGCCATGATGCGCTCGATGACCTCGGCGACGGTCGGCAATTCGCCGATGACGCCCGCGACCTGGCCCGTGGGCAGGATCCCGACGTCCTCGCGGCCTTCGACCATGGTCGCCCGCGTCATCATCGGCGCGTTGGCCGCCATCGCGACCTGTGACCACGTAAGCCCCGAGCTGCGCTTCATCGCGACGCCCTCGCGCAAGAGCGAGCCGACCGACTCGCCCGAGAGGCTTCGGAACCTCAGCGCGTTCATCACCGCGCGCCAGAGCTTGCCCACCGGCCCGCCACGCTCGAGCGCCTCGATGCGCTCGGTGCGGATGACCCGATGCGGGTAGCCGTCGATGGCCTTTGTCACCACGGTGTCCGTGACCGACGCCCTCAGGTAGCGCGCCTTGATGACGTCGGGGACCGGGCTCTCTCTCGTCAGTAAAAACCGCGTCCCCATCGCGATCCCCGACGCGCCGTAGGCCAGCGCGGCGACCAGCCCGCGGCCGCTGGAAAAGCCCCCGGCGCCGAAGACCGGGATCGTCACCGCGTCGCACACGTCAGGCAAGAGCAGGCTGGTCGGCACCGGCCCCGTGTGGCCGCCGCCCTCGTGTCCCTGCGCAATCACCGCGTCGACACCCCACGCGGAGACCTTCTCGGCGTGCCGGCGCGCCCCGATGGTCGGCATGGTCAGCACGCCGGCCTCTTTGAGCTGCGCGACGACCTTCTGGCCCGGCGCCTGCGCGAAGCTGGCGACGCGGACACCCTCGCGGATCATCAGCGCGACCCGCGCGGCCACGTCGCCCTGGTCCGCCCGCAGGTTCACGCCAAAGGGAGCCGCCGTCAGCGCCTTGACCGCCCCTATCTCGGCCACGAGCTCGTCAAAAGTCAGCGTCGCCGCGGCCAAGATCCCCAAGCCCCCCGCCTCGCTGGTGGCCGCCGTCAGCGTCGAGTTCGCGACCCAGCCCATCCCCGTCTGGATGATGGGGTAGCGGATCCCGAAGAGCTCACAGGCGCCCGTGTGAAGCGCGCCGCCGCTCAAGCCGGGACCTCTTGGTGCCGCGTCCCGTCCGGGTCCAGGTCCTCGCGGATCAGCCGCAGCTCCGCGGCCGTCGGCATGCGCGTCTCGGGCACAGACTCAGGCACCACCAGGGCAAAACCCGTCCTGGCGATGACGTCGGCGACGCTCGCGCCCCGGTGCACCGAGCGCAGCCGCATGGACCTGTCCGGCGTGTCGAAGTCCAGCACGGCCAAGTCGGTGATGACGACGCGGATCTCGTGA
Organism: uncultured Myxococcales bacterium; assembly: GCA_964577445.1. Taxonomy (GTDB): domain Bacteria; phylum Myxococcota_A; class UBA9042; order PHBI01; family JACKFB01; genus JACKFB01. The sequence continues at coordinate 9,591 of CAZNZH010000020.1, read as the reverse complement.
AAGCGCGCCGCCTTCGCCCCCATGGCCCGCGCCCGGTCGTAGCCGACACCCGACACGAGGTCGACGCGCTCGACCAGCACCCGCGCGCTCTGCCGCGGCACCCAGTAGCTGGTCGGGTGGTTGATGGTGTTGCCCGGCGCCCCGCGCACGCCCAGAAGCTGCACCTTGGGTTTATGGAAGTCGCCGATGCACGAGATGTTCTGGTTGCCGTAGCGGTCGATCTGCGTCGCGCCCATCAGCACGTGGCGCTTTCCGTGCCACACGAAGTTGAAGATGTGGCGATACGGCAGCCAGCCCTCGATGACCGGCGCGGCTGAGCCCGGGTCGTCGACCAGATAGGCCTCGCCGTCGCTCAGCACGAGGTCGGGCTCAAAGGTGCGCTTGGCCAGCCGGGCGCCCAGCCGCGGGATGGTGCCCATGGGGCTGGCGAGGATCTCGCCGTCGCCCCGAAACGCCTCGGCGCAGGCGACCACGCAGATGTCGGCGCGGGTGGCCGGTGGTGTGCTCATGGCTCACCCACCGTGCGTCGGTATGCGGCGTGGGAGTGCGCCAGGATGTAGCGGTCGCGGAAGGCCGCCCAGGCCTCCTCGTCCTTCGCCGACGCCGCGTATTCGGCCTGAAACGCCTCGTCTCGCGGGTAGTCAGGCTCGCACGACGTGAAGTGCGCGCCGCCTGGGGCCTCGATGACGCCGTCGATCATCATGCGGTGCAGCATCAGCGACTGAACCGGCCCGGACTCCATCAGCGATTCGGTCGAGACCACACGCTCGACACTCACGAAGCGTCGCGTCGCGGCCATGCAAAACAGGTCGTCAAAGAAGGGCTCCGGCCCCAGCACCTGAGCGTTGCCGCGCGCATCGGCCCGGTGCGCGTGGACGAGGGCCACGTCGAGGTGCAGCGCCGGCATGGCCAGCAGCTCCTCGTCGTCGTCGTAGGGCGAGCGCACCGTCTTCAGAGACGGGTTGATGCGCATGACGTCCGAGCCCAGGCCCGCTCGCGTCGGCAGATAGGGCAGGCGCATCGCCGCGGCCTGAAGCCCCCACTGGAGCATCCCCTCGTCCAGCTCCATGACCTCGACCAGCCCCGCCTCCCGCGCTCTTCGGTAGTGCGGCTCGAGCGGGATCGAGTCCAGGGACACGAAGCCCGTCACCAGCTTTCGCACCTTGCCCATCGCGCACAAGACGCCCACGTCGGGGCCGCCGTAGCTGACGATGGTCAGGTCGCGCAGCTCCGAGCGAGCGATGGCGCGCACCAGGGACATGGGTTTGCGCCGCGATCCCCAGCCGCCGATGCCGATGGTCATGCCGTCTTCGAGCTCGATCTCGAACTCCGCCTCCGTCATCCGCTTGTCGCTCACTTCACCCTCTCAGACTTCGCCACGAAGGCGTCGCGCGCCTCGTCGCCGATGCCGGCGAGGTTCAGCTCGAAGGTGAAGCCCTGCTCGAAGCGGTAGCTGGGCCGCGGGTCCACCGGGTCGATGCCGTTCAGGCATTCCTTGGCCGCGCGGATGATCGTCGGGTGCATCGCGGCGATCTGGCGCGCGACCTCGAACGCCGCGTCGCGCAGCTCCGCCTGGGGCACCACGCGCAAGACCGACCCGAACGCGTGGAGCTGCTGCGCGGTCGCCCGGGTCGCCGTGTAGACCATCGCCCGCATCAGGTGCTGCGGGACCAAGCGCGCCAGGTGCGTCGCCGCGCCCAGCGCCCCGCGCTCGACCTCGGGCAGCCCGAAGGTCGCGTCGTCGGCCGCCACGATGATGTCGGAGTTGCCGACCAGCCCGATGCCGCCGCCCAAACAGTACCCGTTGACGGCCGAGATCACCGGCACCGCGCAGGCATAGACCGCCTCGAACGCCGCGTAGCAGCCCCGGTTCGCGCCGAGGAGCGCCGCGTGCCCCTCGCTGCGCTGCATCTCCTTGATATCGACGCCAGCGTTGAACCCGCGGCCCTCAGCGCGCAGGACGACCGCGCGCACCGCCGGGTCCTCGCCCGCCGCGCGCACCAGGCCGGCCAGCTCGAACCAGCCGGCCACGCTCAGCGCATTGACGGGCGGGTTCGCCATGACGATCTCGGCGATGCCCTCTGAATCCGCCCGCGAGATGCCCACGCCGCGCTCCTTGCCGAGCGGGAGTGAAACGTGTTTCAGTTTTGGGGTCAAGGCTCAGGGTTTCGGGCCCCGGGAGAGTCGGATGGTCAGCGCGGACGCGAGCACGCGGCGGGACGTGGAGCACGGGACCATCCCCGGTCTGCTGCGCGACGTGGCCGCGCGATTCGGCGCGCGGACGGCGATCGAGGATGCCGAAAAATCACTTAACTTTCGCGAACTTGCAAGCGCAGCCGAGCGTGTCACCCGGGCGCTGATGGCGGTGGGCGTCCAGGCCGGCGACCGCGTCGGGATCTGGGCGCCGAACCTCTGGGAGTGGGTCGCCACAGCCCTGGGCATCCACGGCGCCGGCGGCGTCCTGGTGCCTGTCAACACGCGCTACCGCGGGCGCGAGGCGGCCGACCTCCTGGGCCGCAGCGGCGCCAAGGTGCTCTTCACGGTCCAGGGCTTTTTGGGCAACGACTACGTGAGCCTCCTGGCCGAGTCCGGCGTCCCGCTGCCCGCGCTCTGCCAGACCGTCGTGCTCCGCGGCGACGCTCCGGCCAGCACACTCCCTCTGAGTGATTTCCTGGATCTCGGCGCCTCGGTGTCCGCAAGAGCAGCGTCTGCGCGGGCTGAGGCGGTCGCCCCCTCCGACCCCTCCGATATCCTCTTCACCTCCGGCACCACCGGCGCGCCGAAGGGCGCCATCACCACCCACGCGCAGTCCCTGCGGGCTTACGGCGACTGGGTCGCCGTGACGGGGCTCAGCGAGGCGGACCGCTACCTGGTCGTCGCGCCATTTTTTCACTGCTTCGGCTACAAGGCCGGCTGGCTGGCCTGCCTGCTCAGCGGTGCCGTGTGCTTGCCCCAGCCGGTCTTCGACGTGGCGCAAGTGCTCGAGCGCATCCCCAAAGACCGCATCAGCGTGCTGCCCGGGCCGCCTGCACTTTACGAGACGCTCTTGGCCCGGCCCGATCTCGGGCTACACGATCTGTCGAGCCTCCGCCTCGCCGTGACGGGCGCGGCGGTGGTGCCGGTGAGCCTGGTCCACGCGATGCGCGACACCCTGGGCTTCGAGACCGTCATCACCGGCTACGGGCTGACCGAGGCGACGGGCATCGCGACCATGTGCCGCTTCGATGACGACCCCGAGACCATCGCCCAGACCTCGGGGCGGCCCATCCCCGACGTCGCGGTCCGGGTCGTGGACGCCGAGGGTGCTGAGCTGCCCGCTGGCGAGCCGGGCGCGGTCGAGGTGCGCGGCTATAACGTCATGGTGGGCTACCTCGATGACCCCGCGGCGACGGCCGAGGCCATCACCGCCGACGGCTGGCTCAAGACCGGCGACATCGGCGTGCTCAACGCGCGCGGCTACCTGCGCATCACCGACCGCGTGAAAGACATGTTCCTCGTGGGCGGCTTCAACGCGTACCCGGCCGAGATCGAGCAGGCCCTGGCGCGCCACGAGGCGATTTTGGACGTGGCGGTCATCGGCGTCCCCGACGGGCGGCTGGGCGAGGTCGGCATGGCCTTCGTGGTGCTGCGACCCGGCCAATCCCTCGACGAATCCGGGCTGATCGCGTGGAGTCGGGGCGTGATGGCGAACTTCAAGGTGCCCAGGCGGGTGGCCTTTATCGAGGCCTTGCCGCGCAATGCGAGCGGCAAGGTGCTGAAGACCGAGCTACGGAAGGTGGCCCAAGCATGAGCGGTGAACCATGAGCGGTGAGTCATGAGCGGGATCTGTAGGGGGCGCGTGGCGATCGTGACGGGCGCGGGGCGCGGCATCGGGCGCGAGCACGCGCTGGAGCTGGCGCGGCAGGGTGCGAAGGTGGTCGTCAACGACCTGGGCTCGCGGGCCGACGGCGTCGAGACCTCGAGCGAGCCGGCGGAGGCCGTGGTAGCGGAGATCCGTGCCATGGGCGGCGAGGCGGTCTCGGACCCTGCGGACGTCGCGGACTTCGAGGCGGCCCGGCGCATGATCCAGCGCGCCCTCGACACCTTCGGGCGCCTGGACGTGCTGGTGAATAACGCCGGGTTTCTGCGCGACAAGATGTTCGTCGGCACGCCCGAGGACGCCTGGGACGCGGTGATCCGCGTGCACCTGAAGGGCCACTACGCGCCCGCGCGCCACGCGGCGGACTACTGGCGCAGCGAGGCGAAGGCGGGGCGGATGCCCGACGCGCGCATCGTCAATACCAGCTCGGGCTCCGGGCTTCAGGGCAGCGTGGGCCAGGCGGCGTACTCGGCGGCGAAGGCCGGCATCGCCTCGCTGACCCTCGTGCAGGCCGCGGAGCTGGCGCGCTACGGCGTCACGGCGAACGCGCTGGCGCCCATCGCCCGGACGCGCATGACCGAGGTGGTCTTCGCCGACATGATGGCGGCCCCGGACGGCGGTTTTGACGCGATGGCGCCTGAGAATATCGCGCCCATCGTGGCGTGGCTGGCCTCGGCAGAGTCCGCCGACGTGACCGGGCGCGTCTTCGAGGTCGAGGGCGGCAAGCTGGCGCTGGCCGTGGGGTGGTGTCACGGCGAACCCTTCGACAAGGGCGCGCGCTTTGACCCGGCGGAGCTCGGCCCGGTGGTGCGCGGGCTCATCGAGCGGGCGCCGGCCGGCGAGAAGGTCTACGGGACATGAGCGGGCGCGTGGTCTTGGTCACCGGCGGCACGCGCGGCATCGGGCGGGCCATCGCCGAGGCGTTCTTGGCCGCTGGCGACACGGTCTTCGTGTGCGGGCGAAAGGCGCCCGAAGCCCCGCCCGAGATCGGCGGCGTACCAGCGACCTATGTGCAGGCCGACGTGCGCGACCCGGCGTCGGCGCAAGCCGCCATCTCGGAGGTCGTCGCGGCTCACGGGCGCCTGGACGTCCTGGTCAATAACGCCGGGGGCTCGCCCTACGCGCTGACCGCCGACGCGTCGCCTCGCTTTTTGTCAGCGATCATCGACCTGAATCTGACCGCGCCGCTGCTCATGGCGCGGCTGGCGAACGCCGTGATGCAGCCCGCGGGCGGCGGCGTCATCATCAACATCGCCAGCGTCAGCGGGACGCGGCCCTCGCCCGGGACGGCGGCGTACGGGGCGGCGAAGGCGGGGCTTCTGAACGCGACGCGGAGCCTGGCGGTCGAGTGGGCGCCCAAGGTGCGGGTGGTGGCGGTGACGGTCGGGCTGGTCGAGACCGAGGCCTCGCGCTCGCACTACGGCGACGCGGCGGGCGTGGCGCGGGTGGCCGCCACGGTGCCGGCGGGGCGGCTGGCGACGTCAAAAGACGTCGCTCGCGCCTGTGTGTTCTTGGCGGGGCCGGACGCGAGCTACATCAACGGCGCCAGCCTGACCTTGGACGGCGGGGGCGAGCGGCCGGCGTTTTTGGACGCGGCGCGCGGCGGCTCAGAGTAGGCGAGCGCGCCGGGGTCCCGGAGGAGGGCTGTCGCGCGTGGCGTCATCGTCCCGAGCAGGTCAAGCTGCCCGAATCGCGCACTTGTCGTCGGTATCGATGCTGCGATGCAGCACGGCGGGCGGCAGGATGCTGGCGTCGTTGAAGCCGGCTCGCACGCGCGCCGTGACGTCGGTCTCCAGCGCCTTTTCGAACTGGACGTCGAGCACGTAGACCTTGGCGCGGATGCGGATGCCGACCCAGCCGCTCTTGGCCACCTCCGTGAGCAGGACCGTCCAGGGCTTGCCCATGAACGCGTAGCTCGACGAGGTCAGCGCGTCGCGCACGATGCGGCGGGCGGTCTCGACGTCCTGGTCGGCGCCTACCCAGAAGTCCATCTGGACCAGCATGTCCAGCGCACCCGCGTTGCCCGAGGACACGAGCTCGGTCAGGAACTTGTTGTTCGGCACGGTCACGAGGCTGTCGTCCAGCGTCACGAGGCGCACCGAGCGCAGGCCGATGGCGCTGACCTCGCCATAGGCGCCGCCGAAGGTGATGCGGTCGCCGACCTGAAACGGGCGATCGAAGAGGATGATGAGGCCGGCCAGCAGCGACGCGGCGAGGTCTTTGAGCGAGAAGCCGAAGGCCACGGCGATGCTGCCGCCGACGGCGAGGAGCATCTCGTCGGACAGGCGGAAGCTGAGGAAGATCGCGGCGCCGATGCCCCCCAGGTAGAGGATGAAGCGGAGCACCGTCGAGACCTGGTGGAGCACCAGCCGGCGCTCGACGAAGCGCTGGCCGACGCGCACAGCGGTCTTGTTGATGACGCGCACCACGATCCATGTACCGAGCAGCACGAAACACGCGGTGACGAGCCCTCCGAAGCGGATGAACTCGGTGATGCCGGCGGTGTCTTCCATGGCGGCCTTCAGGTCTTGAGGAGGTTCTTGCGGGTGAGGTAGCGCACGGCGGCGCGGCTCCAGAGGGCGGTGACCCGGTAGCGGCCGTCCGCGCGCTCGAGCACGCCGCGGGCGAGGAGCTGCTCGAAGACGGCCAGCCAGTGCCTGTCGGAGATGCTCAGCACGCGCGCGGTCTCGACGGCGCTGAGGTTCTCGTGCAGCACGACGGCGGCCAGCAAAAAGCGCGACTCGATGCTGAGCCACTCGAGCTCGTCGGGGCTGGGACCATCGAAGAGGCGAACGCGCACCTCGCGCTCGCCGTCGACCACCAGCGAGCGCAGCCAGAAGTGGAGCGCCGTCCGCGGGTTGCCGCCGGAGTAGTCCCAGAGCAGGCGCAGGTAGCGCTCGCGCATCCGGGTGCGCTCGAGGTCCCGGTCGGCGGCGGCGACGCGGGGGGGCAGCAGGTCATCCCAGATGGCCGTCCAGCCTGCGGCGGCCATGCGCGCGTCGATGAGGGCGCCGAGGGCCTCTTCCGGCCATGGGCTCAGCCGAATCACCGTTCGGAAGACGTCCTGCCCACCCGTGGAGAAGAGCAGAAACAGCCACATGTAGCGCGAGAAGCTACACACCCAGAAGACGTTCGGGCTGGTGCGGCGCACGATGTCGCCGAGGGCGTCGAAGCCGCGGGCGCCGTTCATCGCGCGCAGGATGAAGTTCTGGCAGTGGTCGAGCAGGACGACGCGATGGGGGCCGGCCTCCAGCGCCTCGACCAGGGCGTCGGGGGTCGGCTCGCATGCGATGTCGAGGGCCTCGGCGAGGGCGCGGCAGACCGCCTCGACGCTGTGCAGGGATCGCTCCATGAGCGCGTAGGTGATCTCGGTGTCGGGCGTCGTGGCGGCCACCGAGGCGATGCGCTGAAGCCACGTCGTCTTGCCGGCGCCGCGCTCGCCCACCAGCGCGACCCCGGGGGCCGCTTCGCCCGCCTGCCACGCCGCGATCCCTTCAAGGATCGCCTCCTCGTGCTCGAGCGGTGAGTCGGGTGTTGGCGCATCCGGCGGCTCGGCGATCACGGCCTGCACCAGCTCCGCCGGCAGCTCGGAGATGTTTCGCGGGCCCCGGCCGATGGACTCGGCGGTCCTCTCCATCTGCCGCCGGAACAGGAAGGCCAGCGCGCGCCGCGTGCGGTCGAACCGAAGCGCCAGGCTCGCCACCCACGCGCCGGTCCCCGCGACGATGAGGTGGACGGCGGCCGCGGCGACGAGGAAGGCGCCGCCGAAGCGTTTCGCGCGTCGCTCGAGGTAGCCGGCCATCGCGCTGTCGGGGAACCTGGCGGCGTAGCGTTCGGTGACGGGGCCGCGCCAGCGTCGAAGCAGCAGGTAGGCCAAGGGCAGCGCGCCCAGCCAGCCCAAGCGCAGCACGGCGTTCCAGAGGTACCCCCGACCGATCGCGGCCGCCAGGACGTGGCGCAGGAACACCAGCGCGAGGACGTAGCGCGCGACCCAGCGGATGGTGGCGCGCGAGTCGGTCTCGTCGGCGATGCCGGTGTCGCGGCCGGCCCCCAAGACGACGAGCTCGGCGAGCGCGAGAAACACGCGGTACCACGCGTAGATGCGAAACAGCGTGGCGGCGATCAGGAACTCGGGGGCGGCGTCGATGACCACGAGGCGCGACTCGACGCGCCACACGACGGCGCCGAGGCCGAGGGCCCACAGGACGGGGACCAGCCGGCGAGCCCACAGGCGGACGATGGGCGTGAACGTGTGGTCTTGGACCCGGCGGACGGCGGCGTCGACCATCCAGCGCGATATCGCGGCGTGGCGGCGCCAAGCGAAGGCGGTGAGGGCCAGCAGGAGGAGGATCTCCAGCGCCGCCCAGCGTGCCGCGGTCTGCTCGAGGCGCGAGGCCAACCAGGCGCGGGGCGACCAGCCGGCGCCGAAGCGTGAGGTCGCGTAGACGCGGGCGTTGAGGATGACGAAGCGCGTCTCGGCTTTGGCGTGCGCGAAGCCGTCGCGGTTCAGCCCCAGCCAGCGGCTGCGAGCGGCCCGGCTGAGGCGCGGGAGCAGCCGGAACACGAGCGCCTGAAGGGTCCGCAGCTCCTCGGTGCGCCTCTGGACGCGGGCTGCGGTCAGCTCGCGTTCGGCGTCGACGCCCGCGACCCGCGCCGCGTTGAGCGTATCGATGGTCCGCACCAGGGCGTCGCGCTCCACCGGGTGCGCGAGGGACTCGGGGGTGTCCAGGTCGATGGCCAAGGTGAAGTCGGGGAACGCGGACGCGGCGCCGCGGTCAGACAGCGCTTGGCTCAGCTCGGGGCGCACGAGCGCCAGCTCGCCCTCGATTCGGGTGAGCAGCGCCTCGGCGTCGGCGGCGCTCAGCTCCGGCGCGTCGAGCCGCGTGGCGGCCGTGTGGGCCAGCTCCAGCCGGCGCGAGCTGGCCTCGAGGTGGCGCGACCGCGCTTGGGCGAGGTCGGCGCGAGCGCGCGCCATGGCGACCCGGACACCCTCGGCCCTGCCGCGCTCCGCGGCGAACCGCTCCAGCACGCCGCCCGCCGCCAGGGCCACCGCGGCCGGGGCTGCGCGCGCACCGGCTTCGGCGTTCTCGGCCGCCGCGTCGCCGATGACCCCGGGGCCCTCAAATACCTCGATGCTGTCAAGTGAATCGGGGGATCCGCGGGCTCCCTCGCCGCCGCCCCGGGGGCCCGCGTCTGCGGCGGTAGACTCGGAGGCGTCGGGGTCTGCGTACGCGAGGGAGGGATACGCCGCGCTGAGCAACGCCAGCGTAGTCGCAGCGCGTGCGCAACGGCGCAGCCGACGCGTCATGCGGCCTCGGCGCTGGACCGCGCCGGGTCCGAGCGCACGGTGAAGGTCTCGAAGGGCAGGTCCACTCCTTCCCGGGTCAGCAGCTTGAACGCGGCCTCGCGCAGCCAGGTGCGCATCTCGACGTGGCTCCGCTCGTCGAGGATCCAGGCGCGCAATTGAATCGCCACGTTGTAGTCGTTGAGCGCGGTGACGACGACCACCGGCGCGGGCGTCGCCATGAAGCGGTCATCCCCCGTGACAATGCCGAGCAGCAGCGCGCGGGCGCGGTCGATGTCCTCGCCGACCCCGATGGTGACGTCGATGTCGAGCCGCAGGTTGGGGAAGTTCGTGTAGGAGGCGACGGTCGAGTTCACGCACTCGGAGTTCGGGATGGCCAGCATCTTGCCGTCGACGGTGACGACCCGCGTGGAGCGCATGGTTATCT
>CAZNZH010000019.1:0-16740 GCA_964577445.1 uncultured Myxococcales bacterium | reverse complement strand
CCGGCCGACGGCGGCATGCCCTCGGCGAGCGCCTGCAAGAAGGCCTCGTCCAGCGGCAGCTCCGGCAGGCCGAGGGCGCGGCGCTCGTCGTTTTCCGCGAGGCACCGCCGCCGCTGCTCGCCAGCATCGCACAGCTCGCCATAGGCGTTGCCGAGCTCGAGGCCGCCGCAGAAGAGCTCGAACCGCTCGGCGACCCGCGGGTCGTCCGGGTTCGCGCGGGCCAGCGACGCCAGCGCGATCGGCCAGTCGGTGAGGAACTCCGGCCCGCGCTGACCGAGGCTCGGCTCGACGTGCTCGACGAAGGCCGCGAGCTGCTCGCCGGGGGTGAGGCGCTCGGGTTCGGCGACGCCAGCGCGCTGGCGCAGCGCGTCGAGGAAGGCGATACGCGGCCAGGGCCGCGACAGCTCGAGATCCTGTCCGTTCCAGCGGATGCCGCCAGGCGCCAGCGCGGTGATCCACGCCTCGCAGTCGTCCATGAGCGCCTCGATGCCGGCCCAGGGGCGATACCACTCCAGCATGGAGAACTCGGCTCGGTGGTGGCGCCCGCGCTCGCCATCGCGAAAGACGCGCGTGATCTGGTAGATGGGGCCGGCCCCGCCCGCGAGCAGCCGCTTCATGTGCAGCTCGGGCGACGCGATGAGCCAGCGCGTCCGCGGGGGCTCGCCCGGCGCCGCCGACTGCCACACGGCGGTGGGGGCGATGTGGACCTCGGTGCCGGGCGTGTCGACGACGAGAGGGGTCTCGACCGCGCAGAAGCCGCGCGCCTCGAAGTGGGCCCGCGTGGTGGCGAGGATCGACGCTCGCTCCCGTAGCCGCGGCCAGCGGGCCCCGTCGGAAAAACGCGCCCCGTCGCTGCCCGGTGCGGGCCACACGCCGCTTGGGTGGCGAAAGACCACCCGCTCGCCCTCGACCAGATCGCCCGAGCGCGCGCCAGCGACCGCCGCCGTGCGCACCACCTCGCCGCCCGGCAACTGAAGCAGCATCGAGTCGCCGTCTCGGCCGAGCACCCTCCCGCGGCGGCCCGGTTGGCCGCCCGAGCTCACTTCACTCGGCCGAGGTACGTCGAGGTGCGGGTGTCGATCTTGATCAGCTCGCCCTGCTCGATAAAGAGCGGCACCTGCACGATGGCGCCGGTCGGCATGGTGGCGGCCTTGGTGGCGTTGGTGGCGGTGTCGCCCTTCACGCCCGGCTCGCAGTAGCTGATCGCCATGTCCACGTGGTTCGGGATGTCCACAGACACCGCGCGCCCCTCGTAGTAGTGAATCTCGACCGGCATGTTCTCCATGAGCCACTTCGCCGAGTCGCCAAGCACGTCGCGCGTGATCGGCGCCTGCTCGAAGGTCTCGCTGTCCATGAAGTAGAAGTCGTCGCCCTCGGTATACATCAGCGTGGCGCTGCGGTGTTCCACGTCGGCGGGCTCGAAGGTCTCGCCCGTCCGGAAGTTCCGCTCCACGATCTGCCCGGTCAGCATGTTCTTGAGCTTCGTGCGCGTGAACGCGGTGCCCTTGCCGGGCTTGACGAACAGAAACTCGACGACGGTCCAAGGGGCGCCGTCGATCTTGACCTTGAGGTTCTTCTTGATGTCCGAGGTCGCGTACATGGTTCACTCCCGCTGTGGAGGGGCGGTCTGATATCATGTGGCGAGGGTGGCGTCACGCGTCGCGTGAGACCCGCGGCGTCGAGCCTCGGTGGCGCCGGCGAAAACCCGAGCTGCCGAGCCGGGGCGGCGGCCTCGAGGGGGTGAGGTCGGGCGCGCTGGCTCGGCAGCTCGATCGGTGCGGCGCGGTGGGCGCCGGCGTAGGGCTCGGTCTCGTCGCCCGGGCGCGCGGCTAGAAGTAGAAGATGCCGCGGAGGATCATCTCGAAGTTATTGGGCGAGATGTACTTGCCCACGCTCAGGTCGTCGGTGGCCGACGCGCGCACCGACTCTTGCTCTTGGGCGGTGCTGACCCCGCCCTTGGTCTCCTCGAACTCCGACAGCGCGCGCCGGGTCACGTCGCGCTCGATGGAGGCATACCCCGGCACCACCATGAAGAAGGAGGCGTCGAGGGTGATGTGCTTGGACAGGTGCACCTCAAGCCCGGTGCCGACGTGGTACGAGTTCGACGATGCCGTCAACGACGCGAGATCTTTGAAGTTTCGCGCCCCGATCCCCGCGCCCACGTAGAGACCGACGCGCTTGGCCGGGATCAGGTAGATCAGCGCGGTAGCCCGCAGTCGCGCCCCGAACTGTAGCGCCTCCCGGGCGTCATCCTGGCTGACGTACGCGTAGGTCAGGTCGGCGCCGATGAAGCGCAGCAGCTTTAGCCGGACGTTCACGTTCGACACGAACGAGGTGCCGGCCGCCGCGTCGGGCTGAGCGCTGTGCAGCACGCCCAGGCCGGTCCCGATGCCCACCGTCGCCCACGAGCTGCTGCCGGCGCTGGCGGGCGCGGCGAGCCCTAAGATTATGAGGATGCTGCCCGCGAGCTGCTTCATCGGTTTCCCCTCGCGACGATGGCGACCGCTCTTGGCCGCTGCGTCGTGTCGGTGAGCCAGCAGTGCGAAGGCCGTGCCATCGCCGTGCTTGAGGGGATGTGTGGAGAAACACAGGTGGTTCGGGTGCGGCGCGGGCTGGCCGGCATGGGTCATCACTGACCCAGTGGGTCGGCGACGAACGGGGGGCGTGGGTCGTAGATGACCCAGTGCGTAGCGGGTTGACGTCCACCGGAGGGCGGCGCATAAGGATACGCCCCTCGCATTTCCACGAAAGCTCCGTCGTCGGCCCTTGAGCCGGTGGAGGTCTCTTCGTGACCAAGTCACAGTTGATCGACAGAGTCTCCGAGCGCTGCGCGCACCCTCGCCGAGCCGTCGAGGCCGCGGTGAACGCCGTCTTCGACGCCATGGTCGAGGCGCTACGCCAAGGCGAACGCGTCGAGGTGCGCGGCTTTGGCAACTTCACCGTGCGCCGGTACCGCGCCTACACCGGCCGCAACCCGAAGACCGGCAGGCGCGTCTCCGTGCCGCCGAAGCGCATGCCCTTCTTCAAGGTGGGCAAAGATCTGCGGGACCGCCTCAACCTCGACTGACAGGGGCAGCGGGCGCGGGCCAGTCAGGACGGAGCCGTCTCGCCGTCTTGCGGCGCGCGCAGCGCCCCGACTCGGTCCAAGGTCAGCACCAAGAGGGCTCCGGCGACGAAGGTCCCCAGGGTGGCCGCCGTCATGCCGCCCAGGCTCGTGGGGAGCACGTTTTGCTCGATGCCGTCGACGCCGGTCGCGACGAAGGGCCAGATCTTGCGGAGCGACCCGCACATGAGCCCGATGAGCGCCGCCATCGTCAGGTCGTGCTGGTGGCGCAAGAGCCAGCTCAGCACCCGCGAGAAGGCGGCGATACCGACCACGAGGGCCGACACGAACACCAAGACCACGGTGACCGCGGCGGGGTCGCGATCGTAGAGCAGGCTGCGCAGCGTGAATGTCATGTAATGGTACAGGCCAAACATCAGCAGCACGAAGGAGCCCGAGATCCCCGGCAGCACCATCGCGGAGATGGCGATGCAGCCGGCGATGAAGATCCAGATCAGCGAGGGATCGATGCCGCCCTCCATGGGCTGGGCCTGGCTGACCGTCGCGCCGGGTGGGCCGCGGTGGATGACCTGGATAGCCCCGCGCTGCACGTTGGCGACCGTGCCCGCCATGCGCGCGACCACCGGCACCGTGATCTCGGTCGCGCCCGTGGGCACGGGGACGTCGTGGGTCGGCCCGAAGACGACCTCGTGCTTCTCGTTTTCGCCGCCGTGAAGCGCGGTCATCAGCACCAGGCCCTCGCGGGAGAGGAGCGTCCCCTCCGCCGCCGGGGCGCTCAGGGTGACCACCACGTCGCCGCGCGCCCGCTCGGAGCTGTCCAGCGGCAGGCCCACGAAGATCCAGGTCGCGACCGCGGCGATGAGGGCCACCGCCACCTGGGCCGCGCCGCGCTGCCTCATCATTCGAAAGGGGATGCGGACCGAGGCGAGGACCAGCCCGAAGAAGAAGCCCTTCATCGGCGCCGGGTAGAGATCCAGCAGCCCGGGGATGACCTTGGCGCCGACGGCGAAGGCGAAGGCGATGCCGGCCAGCAGGAAGCTCAAAAAGAGCGCGTGGCCGGCGTAGCGACCGACGGCGTCATCGCCCTGAGCCCCCGGTTTCATCAGCCCCGCGGCGAAACGTCGCCAGAACTCGCGCGAGAAGACCGCCAGCAGCATGCCGGGGCCGATGGCGCTCACGGCGGCGACGAAGCGCTCGTAGATGCCCAAGATCAGCGCCAGCGTTCCGCCGGACACGCCGGGGATGATGTCGGCGATGCCCATGCACACGCCGCGGAGAGTGGTGGCAAACCAAGCGGTCACTGAGGCTCCTCGGCTGGAGGCGGCGAATGGAAGGGTCGCTTCGCAGGCGCGGGACGCTATCAGCGCCTCCCATCGGCGGCAACCATCCTTGCGGCGGCGCGCCTCGTGAGTATCGTGGGGCACTGGCCCCCTTCCTGGAACACACGTGCTCAGACTCTTCGTGCTCTTCACAGCGCTGCCGGTGCTGGAGATCTTCCTGCTCATGCGCGTGGGCTCGGCCTTTGGGGCCACCACCGCCATCGGGCTGTGCCTGCTGACCGGCTTCGTCGGCGCGACCCTGGCGCGCAGCCAGGGGGCCCGAGCGGTCCAGCGCATGCAGGAGACCGTCGCTCGCGGGATGATGCCGGCCCGGGAGATCCTCGACGGCGTGATGATCCTCGTGGCGGGCGTCTTCTTGCTGACCCCGGGGTTCGTCACCGACACGATCGGGCTGCTGCTGCTCTTTCCGCCGGTGCGCGCCCTCCTGCGGGCCTATCTGACGCGACGGTTCGCCGCGCGGCTTCAGGCTGGCGCTTGGCAGAGCCGCGGGCAGGGGGCGACCTGGGCGACCTGGGGCGCGGGCCCGAGCGCGGGGCCGCGAGGTGCGCAACGGACGGGGCCCTTTGATCGGGATGGCGGTGCCGACCAGGAGGTGCTGCCGCCGGACCGCGCGCCGCGCCACGACCCGCGCCCGCCGCCGCGCATCATCGACGTGGACTGACCCGCGCCGACGCGGCCGCCGGGGCGTGCCCGCTCGGCCCCGTCAGTTCAGGTGACGCCGCCCCGACGACTTGCCGCCCGGCAGGACGTCCAGGGTGCGCCGCCGCGACTTCAGGCGCGCCAGCCGCGCCCGGTCGATGAGGCGACCCGGACGCCAGCGGCCGGTCACCAGCAACCACGCGCCGATCACCCCGCCGACGTGGGTGTGCCACGCCACCGTCGCGGCGTCGGGGTTGCTGAAGAAGAAGATCGTGTCGATGCCGAGGGCGAGCCAGATGACCCACCGCGCCTGTATCGGGATGACGAAGAAGAGCAGCAGGGTCGCCGTCGGCATCGTGAAGCTGAAGGCCGCCAGGAGCGCCATCACCGAGCCCGAGGCGCCGACGACGCGCGTGCCGAAGAGGCCGGGCATCGCGAGGCCGACCAGGACGGTGAAGACGCCCGCGATGACGCCCGTAGCCAGGTAAAATATGACGAAATCCCGTGGACCCCACCGCGTCTCCAGCGTCGGCCCCAAAAAGAACAGGCCCAGCATGTTCGCGAGGATGTGCATGGGCGCGCCCAGAGCGTGGAGCCAACTGTAGGTGAAGACCTGCCACAGCTTGAGCTCGAAGATCGCGGCGTGCGGCTTTAGCGCGAGCTGCTCGCTGTAGAGGGCGCGGGCCCAGTCCAGGTGGGCGAAGTTTATGAGCAGCGCGAAGAGCAGCCAGATCGCGACGTTGGCGATGAGGATGCGCTTGACCATCGGGGTCAGGCGCATGCTGACGCCCAGCCTCGACGGGCCACCGCCGCCACCCATGGTCTGCGGGCCGGCCACTACTCCATCACCATCACCTTGTAGGGCTCCCTCGGATTCGCCGCGTCCGCCCGGGAGGAGGACACTCGCACATGATAGAGGCCCGGCGACAGGAACTGGGTGAAGGTGGCGTCTTCACCGGGCACGAGGCCGTCGCGGCCGCTCATGCGCGCGCCGTCGGGGCCGTGCAGGGCGACGTTGAGCGGGACGTCGGCCGGCGGTCGCGCGCGCACCGTGATGATGGTGCCCTCTTCGCGCTCCGACAGGTCGAGGCTCCAGTAGTCCGCGTCTCCCCGCGGGTGTATCCAGCCCTGCCGCTCCGCGCCGAGCGCCAGGGGCTGTACCCCGGCCGAGCCGCGGTCGTCGTTGGGCTCGGTCTCGTCGCTGCCGGCCTCGCCCAAGACGATCTCCAGCGCGTAGGGTGCCGCGTCAAAGGCGCCCTTGTGCCCGCGGACGACCAAGGTCCAGGTGCCGGCGCCGACGCCGTAGCCGCGCAGGATCTCGGCTTCGCCCGGCCCCGCCTCGTCGATCCGCGCCCGCCCGTCGCCGTCCGGGCCCCGCAGCTCGAGCGCCAAGTCCAGGCCCAGCGGCGGCTCCAAGGTCGCCTGTAGCGTCGCTGGCCGATCGACGACCAGGGCGTAGACGTCGACATCGCCGATGCGATCGATGATCCCGCTGATGCGCCCGGGCTCGCCGAGGGGCGTCGCCGTGGCCGTCCCGTCGTTGGGCTCGCGCTCGACCCGCTCGGTGGTGGGCTCCTCGAGGGCGACCGCGATGTCGTAGGGCGCGTCGGGCGCGGCGCCCTTCACCGCGCGCACCGTCACGTACAGGTCGGTGGTCCCGTCCCGCGGCAGCCCGAGGTTGCGAATGGACACGCCGCCGCCCTCACCGCCGGTACCGGACAGCGACGCCGCCGTCTGGCCCGAGAAGGCCGCCGACAGCTCCATCTCGACGCCCGCGACCCCGCTGACGGTGATGCGCGCCCGCGCCCCGGCCGTGTCCTCGCCCAGCGCGACCCGCCACACGTCGCGGTCTCCCAGGTGCCCGAGGGTGCCCCGGCCAGCGACGCCCAGCGCGAGCGGCACGGCCTCCGCCACGCTGTCATCGGGCTCCGCCTCGGTCCCCTCGATGAACGCGCTCAGCTCGGCGCGCAGCTCGTACGGCACCCGGCTGCCGGTCCGCGCCTTGCCGCGGTACCAACCCTCGCGCACGCGCAAGAACAGGGGGCCCGGCTGCGCGCGCAGGGCGGGCAGGCGCTCAGCGCCCGGCACCCGCTCGTGCACGTCGGCCTGAACCAGCGCCTTCGCCTTGGCCCCGGCCTCGGGGCTCATCCACTCGAGCACGAGGTCCAGGTCGCCGGCGCCCGAGAGCGTCACCGAGACCAGCGCCGGGCCGCCCTCGGGGATGTCCAGGCGATACCAGTCCTCGTCGCCCCGCGCCGGATCCTCGGGCGCGTCGACGTAGCCGCGGACGCTCACGCCCGGCGTCAGCGGCAGGGCGTCGCTGTGACCGTCGTTGGGCTCCCGGTCGCGCTCGGTGGCCGCGGCCTCGGCGACCTCGCCCTCGCCCGGCGCCGCTCCCACGCGCTGGACGCCGGCCGCCGCACCCAGCGAGCTCACGGGCTCTCCCGGCGGCGGCGGCGGCTCCTCTGGAGGTGGCGCGCGCCTACAGCCGTCCGCAGCCGAAGCGAAGACCGCGAGGGCGAACGCCAGCGAGGCGAAGTGCGGGAGGCCGAACTTCAGGGACTCACTTCGTCCCGGACTCGTCGAGCGATTTCAGGATGCGCTCGGTCACGTCAAACGAGGGTTTGGCGAAGATCACGCCCTGCTGGCTGCGATTCATGATGAGGTCGTAGCTGCCGGCCTCCGCGAAATCGTTGAGGACCTTCTCGAGGCTGATGAGGATGGGCTTCATCAGGTCCATCTCTTTTTTGCCGAGATCCTGCTGGTTCTGGACGAAGTCTTCCTGGAGCTTCATCACGCCCTGCTGGTACTCCATCAGGGACTTGCGGCGGCTCTCGGGGGTCTCGATGGAGCTCGGATTCTCAAGCTTCTCCTTGAGCTCCAGCAGCGCGTTCTGCTTGGCGTCCAGCTCCTTCTGCTTTTTGTCGTAGAGCGCCTTCAGCTTCCGCTTCGCCGATTGGCCCTTCTTCGACTTCAAGACGACGTACTCGATGTCGATGACGGCGACCTTCATCTCCGCCGCGAGGACGGCGGGCTGCACCACGAGGACCGCCAAGAGCAGCGTGAAGGCGAAAATGGCTTTGCGCACGGCGGAACTCCTCGCTCTGGGGGCCGTTCGGAGCGCGTCACATAGCCCCGCGCGTTGGGGCGTGTCAACTGCGCGGTGGGCCAGCGTATTCCGGCCTCTGCGCGGTGTGGACGCGATCAGAACGAGTTGCCGATGGTGAACTCGAACACCATCTTGTCCTCGCCTCGCTTGGGCTTGATGGGGAAGCCCCACTCAAAGCGCAGCGGGCCCACGGGCGACTGCCAGCGGAAGCCGAAGCCGGCCGAGGTGCGAAGCTGATACGGCTTGAACAGCTCGTTGTCGCCCCAGGCGTTGCCGGCGTCGAAGAAGAGGACGCCGCGGATGCCGAGCTCGAGGAAGATGGGGATCTCGAGCTCGGCGTTGAGGATCAGCTCCTTGGTGCCGCCGATGTTGAAGGGGCGCAGGCCCTCGTCGGGGTTGTCGGCGATGAAGAGCTGCTGGCCGATGCTGTTTCGCTCGAAGCCGCGCACGGTGAAGATGCCGCCGACGAAGAAGCGCTCGTAAAACGGGATGGGCTGCGCCTCGGGGCTGGTGACCCAGCCCAGGGTCGCGTTGGTCTTGAAGACCAGCCCCAGGGGCAGCGGCACGTAGAAGCGCGTGCGGCCCACCAGCCGGGTGAACTCGTTGTCTGAGCCGAAGTACTTGGTCGCGGTCTCGGCGGAGAGGGTCGTGAAGTTGCCGCGGGTCGGGAAGAGGCGGTTGTCGCGGCTGTCCCAACTGATCGTGGCGCGCAGCGAGCTGGTGAGGCCCGATTGGCGTGTCAGATCCAGGGGGATCTGGGTGCCGCGGATGTCGGCGTTCACGCTCTCGAGGGTGTAGGTGAGGCTGAGCGAGAGCTCGTCGGTGAGCCGGTAGCCCCACGACAGGTTGCCGCCGGTGCGGTTGCGGGTGAAGTCCACGAAATCATCGCGGAAATTGAAGACGTCGAAGGCGAAGGTGAGGCGCGTGTCGAAGAAGTAGGGCTCGAAAAAGCTCAGGCTGAACTGCTGCCGGATGCCCGAAAAGAGCGCCTGGGCGCTGAGGGTCTGGCCGCGTCCCAGGAAGTTCTCCTTCGAGATCTGCGCGGTCAGCACGAAGGACTCGAGGCTCGAAAAGCCCGCGCCGACCTGGAAGGTGCCGGTGTTGCGCTCTTTGACGTCCACGACGACGTCCATCATGTCCGGGCGCTCCGTCGGCATCGGCGTGACCTGGATGCTCTCGGGCTCGAAGAAGCCCAGGGTGCCGATGCGGCGCTGCGACAGCTTCAGGCGCGACGCGTTGTAGAGCTCGCCCTCGGCGACCTTGAGCTCGCGGCGGATGACCTTGTCGCGGGTGCTCTTGTTGCCGCGGATCTCGATGCGGCGGAAGTAGACCGGGTCCCCGCGCTGCACGGTGAAGATGAGGTCGAGGGTCTGGGTCTCCTCGTGGAGCTTGTGCCCGTTGGTCACCGACGCGTTCGCGTAGCCCAGGTCGCGAAACACGTCGCCGATGCGCTGCGCGTCGCTCTGCATCTTGGTCCAGTCGAAGACGTCGCCCGGCTTCAACTCGATCTTCGCCTCAAGCTCGGACTTCTCGACCAGCCACTCTTCGTCTTCCATCTCGACGGAGGTGGAGGCGACGGTGTAGCGGGGACCTTCGCTGACGCGGATCGAGATGCTCATCGAGCGCTTGTCGGGCGAGAGCGTGACGATGGGGCTCTCGACCGTGGCCTCGATGAACCCCTTGGAGAGGTAGAGCAACTGGATGCGCTGGACGTCCTGCTCGAAGAGCTCGCGCTTGAACTGGCCGCTCTTGGTCAGAAACGAAAACCACCCGCCCTCGCGCGTCGCCAAGACCCCCTTGATGTCGCTGTCGTCCACCTGGTCGTTGCCGACGATGTGGACGTGGCGCACCTCGACCTTCTCGCCCTCGTTGACGTGCAGCGTGACCCGCACGCCGTTTTGGGGACGCGGGGCGACCGTGTAGTGGGTCGCGACCAGGAAGTGGCCCTCCTCGTTGTAGAGCTCGCGGATCTTGGCGAGGTTTTGCTGAATCGCCGCCTCGTCCAGGGTCGAGAAGAGCTTGAGATCGACGACCTTCTTGATCGCGTCGAGGTCGACGGCTTTCCCCTTCACGTCGTAGTCCAGCTCGACGATCGTCGGGCGCTCGACCACGTGGATGAGGAGCACGAGGCCGCCGTCGGGGTGCTCGCGCTGGGCGACCTGCACGTCGTCGAAGAAGCCCGTCTTGTAGATGCGCTTGACGTCCTCGGTGAGGCGGGCCGGGTCCAGCGGGCGGCCGATCTGGGTGTAGATCTTCGCCCGGACCCCGGCGCGGTCGATGCGCTGCAGGCCCAAAATCTCGATCCCGCGGACCGTCGTGTCGGCGGGCGCGTCCAGGCTCGGAAAGCGGAGCTGCTGCGCGTGCGCCGAGGGCAGCGCGGTCGTGCAGGCCACGAGCGCCGCGACGCCGAAGCGAAGCAGCGCGCTGCGAACGGGCGTCACGAGGGCTCGCCGCCCTTCCGAGGGAGAAACTCCTCGGGGGCCTCATCGGCGCTCAGCTCACGCACCACACCGTCCTGAAGGAGGAGGTGACGCTGCATCAGCCAGGCGAGACGGACGTTGTGCGTCACGACCACGAAGGCGGTCTCCGTACGGCGGTTCAAATCAACGAGGAGGTGGTGTATCCCGTCGGACGTGCGGCTGTCCAGGTTGCCCGTGGGCTCGTCGGCGAAGACGACGTCGGGCTGCATCACCAGCGCCCGGGCCACGGCGACGCGCTGCTGCTCGCCGCCGGACAGCTCGCCGGGCTTGTGGCGGATGCGCGAGGACAGCCCCACGGCCTCGAGCAGCGGTTCGGCCTTCTGCCGCGCGCTTTTTTGGCTCTCACCGGAGATGAGCGCGGGCAGCATCACGTTTTCGAGGGCGGAGAACTCGGCCAAGAGGTGGTGAAACTGAAAGATGAAGCCGATGCGGCGGTTGCGAAAGGCCGCCAGCCGCGGCTCGGGTTGGGCGAACACGTCCTCGCCGCCGTAGAGCACCTCGCCCGCGCTGGGGCGGTCCAGGGTCCCGATGATGTGGAGCAGCGTGGACTTGCCCACGCCGGACTGCCCGACGATCGAGATCATCTCGCCGCGCTCGATCCGCAGGTCCACGCCGCGCAGGACGTGCAGCGTGCGCGGCTCCTCGCTGGGGCCGCCGGGGCTCTTCACGATGGGCATCGCGTAGTCTTTGGTGACCGCGCGACACTCGAGCAGCGGTGCCTCAGCCATGACGCAGACCCTCCACCGGCTTCATCGCGGCCGCCTCGCGCGACGGATAGATCGTGGCCAGCAAGCAGATGGCGAAGGCCGCCAGCGCCACGAAGCCCACCTCGAGCGGGTCGAGCTGAACCGGTAAGCTCGAGATGTAGTACTCGTCCGGCAAGGGGACGCCCAGGTACTTGATGGCGAGGCTGGTGCCGACGCCCAGGGTGATGCCGGACGCGCTGCCGATGATGCCGATGACGCCGCCGATGACCAGGAAGATGCGGACCACCCCGCCGTGCGAGGCGCCCAGCGCCTTGATGATCGCGATGTCGCGGGACTTCTCGACGACCAGCATCACCAGCGAGCTGACGATGAGGAGGCTGGCGACGAGGATGATGAAGCCCAGCACCAGGAACATCACGATGCGCTCGAGGGCGAGGGCCGAGAAGAGGCTCTTGTTGCGGGTCTTCCAGTCGGTGACGTGCAGATCGGGGCCAAGGAGCGTGCGGATGGCGGCGAGGGCGTCGTCGGTGTCGTCGGCGGACTCGAGGCGGACCTCGAGGCGGTTGAGGTCGGCGCCGAGGCCGAAGAAGTGCTGGGCGTCGTCGAGCGCCATCCAGGCGAGCTTCTGGTCGTACTCGTACATGCCGGTGGTGGCGATGCCGGCGACGCGGAAGGTCTTGAGCTTGGGGCGGAGCCCGGTGGGGCCGACGTCGCCGTCGGGGGAGATGAGCTGGACCTCGGAGCCGACGTCGGCGTTGAGGCTGACGGCGAGCTCGGCGCCCAGCAGCACGCCGGGGAGGACCTCGGGCCGCCGGCGCGCGCGGCGCATGCCAGGATCGGGGGCGCCGTCCTCGTCGTCGAGGCCGTGGGCGCTCTCGAACTCGAGCTCGGCGGTCAGCGGGTAGCGTGAGCGGTCACTGACCAAGGCCTCGGGCGTGTCGAGCCAGCGGATGTCTCCCGGGGCGACGCGCCCGGCGAGCTGCTCGGAGCTGGCGAGGAACTCGGGGGCGATGCCCTTGACGATGACGTTGACCGAGATGTTGGTCGACGAGGCCATCATCACCTCGCCGTAAGCGTAGGCGTTGGCCTCGACCACGCCCGGCACCCGGCGCACGCTGTCCTCGGCCAGGAAGGGATCGCCGATGACGCCGGCGGAGTCTTGGGGCTCGACCACGATGTGGGCGTTGGTGCGGAGGATCTTGTCGCGGAGATCGTCTTCGAAGCCGTGCATGACGCTGAGGACCACGATGAGGGCCCAGATCCCGATGGAGACGCCGACGATGCTGATGAAGGTCGGCAGCGTGACCGCGGTGCGCGTGCGTACCCGCGGGACCGGCGCGCTGGCGGAGCGTGAGCCGATGAGGGCGATGGCCGCGCGGATGGCCAGGTAGGTCGCGATGGTGAGCAGCGCGATGCGCAGGACGGCCACGAAGCCGGGGCTCATCGCGGCCGACAGCGCGTTCCAGGTTCGGCGCTCGGCCAAGAGCAACACGGCCGCGCCCAGCGCCGCGGCCAGGGCGAGGTCCTTGAGCGCCGGCCCGCGGCCACGCGACGCCGCCGCGTACCAGCCGGAGGCGAGGCGGCTCGCCGGCGTCGGGGCCACCCGGTGGCTGCGCAGCATCGTCCACCCGACGAAGACCGGGAAGCGGTCGGCGATGAAGCGGCGACCCAGGCGCCCAAACGCCAGCAGGTAGAGCAGGGTGAAGAGGCTCGAGACCACGACGACCAGGACGATGACGCCGAAGAGCTGGCCGCTGACCAGGGTGTAGTAGCGGGTCTCGACGCCCGCGCGCGCCAAGGCGGCTGCGAACGCGATGGCGAGCGCGGCGGCCGCCAGCAGGATGGCGAGCAGCCGCGTCACCGGCGGCGATCCGTCGCGGCGCGCGACCTGGAGCCGGGCCGGGTGGCGACCGCGGGTGGCCGGCGCTGAAGATCGCCTGTGGGCTCCCGGGTCGCCCGAGATCCGGGGCGCGTCGACGAGGCCGTGCCCGACCAGCTCTGCGCGTCAGTCTGCTTGTGCACCGGTGGATTCCGGCCGCATGTGCGGAAAGAGGATGACCTCGCGGATCGTCTGCTGATCGGTCATCAGCATGACGAGGCGGTCGATGCCCACGCCCTCGCCGGCCGTCGGCGGCATGCCGTACTCGAGGGCGCGCAGGTAGTCGGTATCCATATACATGGCCTCGTTGTCGCCGCCCTCGCGCTCGGCGACCTGGGCCTCAAAGCGCGCGCGCTGGTCGATCGGGTCGTTGAGCTCGGAGAACGCGTTGGCGATCTCGTTGCCCGCCACGAAGAGCTCGAAGCGGTCGGCGTATGCGGGGTCGCGCTCGTTACGCCGCGCCAGGGGGGAGACCTCGATGGGGAACTCGGTGATGAAGGTCGGCTGGATGAGCTTCGGCTCGACCCAGGCGTCGAACGCGATCATCAGCGCCTTGCCGTACACGGGCGCTGTGCCCTCGATGAGCCCCCGATCCCGGAGGTTGTGGATGAAGGCCTGGGGGTCGGCGACCAGCGCCGCGGGCAGCCCAGCGACCGTGGTCAGCGACTCGCGCACGGTCATCTGCTGAAAGGGCGCCTCCCAGTCGATGCTGTGGCCGCCGAAGGGGCGCGCCGTCGTCCCGTCGCCGTTGAGCTCCAGCACGAGGCCCGACAGCATCTCCTCCGTCAGGGTGATGAGGTCGGAGTAGGTCGCGTAGGCTTGATAGAACTCCAGCATCGTGAACTCGGGGTTGTGCCGCTGGCTCAGCCCCTCGTTTCGGAAGCTCCGGTTGATCTCGTAGACGCGCTCGAAGCCGCCGACCACCAGGCGCTTCAGGTAGAGCTCGGGCGCGATGCGCAAGAAGAGCGGGATGCCGAGGGCGTTGTGGAAGGTCTCGAAGGGGCGCGCGACCGCCCCGCCGGGGATCGGGTGCATCATGGGGGTCTCGACCTCGACGAAATCTCGATCCGCCAGGAACCGCCTGATGAATCCGGTGACCAGCGAGCGGGTGTGGAACACCTCGCGCACCGACGGGTTCACGATGAGGTCCAGGTAGCGCTGCCGCAGGCGCGTCTCGACGTCGGTCAGCCCGTGGAACTTCTCGGGCAGAGGTCGCAGGGACTTCGTCAACAGGCGCGCAGCCCGAACCATCAGCGTCGGCTCGCCGGTGCGCGTGCTGAAGAGCGGGCCGTCGACGCCGATGATGTCGCCGAGGTCGAGCTGGCGCATGACCTGGAAGGTCTCCTCGCCCACGACCTCGCGCCGGACGTAGAGCTGCAGGGTCTGCGGGCCGGACTCGCTCACGCCCACCGAGCGGTCCCGGATGCGCAGGAACATCGCCTTGCCCATGTGATTGCGCGCCATCACGCGCCCACCGACGCTGAAGGTCGGGGCGTCGTCGGCCAGCGCGCCCATGTCGGGAGGCGGGGTCTCGGCGGCCCGCGCCAGGGTCTGCGCGCAGGTCGCCGTCGGGGAGAACCCGTTGGCGAAGGGGTTGACGCCTGCCTCGCGGAGCGACTCCATCTTGCGGAGTCGGTCGCTCATCTGCTGGTTGATGTCGTCCACGGCCGATCCTCGAGGGCAACCATTGGCTCACCGTCGAGGCGGGCGAGTGTCGGCGTGCCCCATCGCCTGCGATGCGCGGCGGGTGCTGGCCCGCAGGCGGGCGCGGAACCTATGACAGCCGTGGCTGGACGGTCAAGGAGTTACCAGAACCGCTGGCCCGTGCGGTAGGTGGTGGCATCGTGCGGCGTCGTGCGACTACAATGCGGGCCGACTGTATCGCGACACGCTGGACGGGAGGGGACATGTTGCATCGTGGTCGGGCGGCCTCAGTGGCTGCCCTCGGCGCTCTGGCGGTTCTCTTTGCAGGCTGCACCTCCGGCGACACCTCAGGCCAAGGGGACACCGGGCTGGCCGAGGTCGCGGACTCCAGCGGAGACAGCGGTCGAGACACCGTGGGCTTGCCCGATGTCGTCAGCCTGCCTGACACCCGCGACGACGCGGAAGGCGCGCCCGACGGCGGCGGCGTCGACGTGCCGCCCACCGGTGGCGCATTCGGGGCGGTCTGCTCCGAGAACTCGGAGTGCTTCAGCCAGTTCTGCTTGCCGACGCCCCAGGGCAACCGCTGCTCGCAGTTGTGCGACATCGTCAGTTGCCCGACCGGCTTCTCCTGCGAGTTCTTCGCTGGCGGCGGCGACCCGCGCTACGTCTGCTTGGCGCTGGACCTCGACCTCTGCAACCCCTGCACCACCAACGCGGACTGCAACACGCTGCAGGGCGGGCAGACGCACCTGTGCGTCCCCGCGGGCACGAGCGGCGGCGCTGGCAGCTTCTGCGGGCGCCGGTGCGAGAGCGGGGACCCCGACTGCCCCGAGGGCTACCAGTGCCAGACGATCCCCGGCGCGGCCGCGGCCAATGACCGCCAGTGCGTCCCGATAAGCGAGGAGTGTGAGTGCTCGCCGCGCGCTGTGGACCTCCAGGTCGCCACGCCGTGTCAGGTGGTCAACACGTTCGGCTCCTGCCCGGGAGCCCGCTCGTGCGAGGAGACCGGGCTCGGCGCCTGCCTGGGAGCCGCGGCCCGGGCCGAGGACTGCAACAACGTCGACGACGACTGCGACGGGATCACCGATGAGGACTTCCCGGCGAGCACCTGCGTCATCCCGAACCCTAGCGGCACCGGCGGCTGCGCGGGCACCTCGGCCTGCGTGGGTGGCGAGATCAAGTGCGTCGGCGCGGACCCCAAGCCCGACATCTGTGATGGCTTCGACAACGACTGTAACGGCATCACGGACGACGGCTACCCGGACACGGACAACGACACGCTGGCCGACTGCATCGACCCGGACATCGACGACGACGGCGTGCCGAACGAGCAGGACAACTGCCCCTACGTGAAAAACCCCGACCAGAGGAACAGCGACTTCAGCCCGGACGGAGGCGACGCGTGCGACCTGGATGACGACAACGACACCATCCCGGACGTCGAGGACAACTGCCCGCTGAAGTCGAACTTCCAGCAGAACGACAACGACAACGACGGCATCGGCAACGCCTGCGACGACGACGACGACAACGACGGCGTGCCGGACACGCTCGACAACTGTCAATACGCCGCCAACTCCGACCAAGCGGATCTCGACAACGACGGGCTGGGCGACGTGTGCGACGACGACGACGACGGCGACGGTGTCCCGGACGGCGTCGACAACTGCAAGCTCGTGGCCAACCCGACACAGAAAGACCAGGACGGCGACAAGATCGGTGACGCCTGCGACGACGACCGTGACGGCGACACCGTGGCCAACGCGCAGGACAACTGTCCGGATCTCCCCACCTAGGACCACGAGGACCTCGACAACGACGGGTTCGGCAACGCGTGCGACGACGACGACGACGGCGACGGGGTGCTGGACGTCAACG
>CAZNZH010000018.1:0-16863 GCA_964577445.1 uncultured Myxococcales bacterium | reverse complement strand
CTCTTCCGCACGGAGTTCCTCTTCCTCGATCGCCCCACGCTGCCCACCGAAGACGAGCAGTACGCGACCTACAGCCAGGTGCTGCAGGTGGCGGGCGGCGAGTCGGTGACCATCCGCACGCTGGATATCGGCGGCGACAAGCTGCTGCGCGCCGACCGGCCCGAGGCGGCCGCGGCCCTGGGGTTGCGCGCCATCCGCTACTGCCTGCGCGATCGGGCGCTCTTCGACTCCCAGCTTCGGGCGCTGCTGCGCGCGTCGGTGCACGGAAATCTGCGCCTGCTCATCCCGTTCATCACCTCGCTGAGCGAGATGAAGGCCGTGCGAAAGATCCTCGCCGAGCTGCGCGGCCAGCTCGACGCCGAGGGCGTGCCCATGGCGGCGAAGATCCCTCTCGGCGCCATGATCGAGACCCCGGCGGCCGTGATCATCTCGGATCTTCTGGCCACCGAGTCCGATTTTTTCTCGGTGGGGACGAACGATTTGATCCAGTACACCCTGGCCATCTCGCGCGAAGAGAGCGCTGGCGAGTACCTCTACAACCCGCTCCACCCTGCGATGTTGCGCATGCTGCAGATGGTGGCGCGGGCCGGTCGCACGGCGGGCATCCAGACCTCGATGTGCGGGGAGATGGCCGGCGATCCGCGCTACGTGCTGGTGCTGCTGGCGCTGGGATTCGACGAGCTGAGCATGACCGCGTCGAGCATCCCGGTGGTCAAGGAGATCGTGCGTCGCACACCGCGCTCCGATGCCGTGGTACTGCTACAAAAGATCATGCACATGACGTCGGCCGACGAGATCGCCGATTTCGTGGACTCCTACATGGTCGAACACTTCCCTGACCTCGTGACGCCCAGGATGCGCGAGGCCCCACGCTACGCGCGCTGACTCGCCCGAGGTTGTCTGTATGGCCCACGCTCTCACCGAACCCATTCGCGACGCCGGGGAGGTCCGCGCGCTCGCCGAGGCGCTCGCCGAAGTCGGCAGCTTCGCCCTCGATCTCGAGTTCGTCTCCGACGGCCGCTACGTGCCGGAGCTGGGCTTGGTCCAGGTCGGCTGGGGCGACCCCGAAGATCCCGTCGTCTGCGCCATCGATCCCGTGGCCACCGACCCGGCGGCCGTGCTGGCGCTGACGGGCGATCCGGCCATCGAGACCGTGCTCCACGGCGGCCAGGCGGACATCGCGCTGATCGCCTATCGCTTCGGCGTGCAGCCCGCCAACGTCGTGGACACCCAGATCGCGGCGGCGTTTTTGGGGCTGGGCGAGCAGGTGGGCTTCGCGGCGGCGGTCGAGCGCGAGCTGGGCACGCCGGTCGACAAAGGCCCCCAGTTCACCGACTGGCTCATGCGCCCGCTCAGCGTGGAGCAGCTCCGCTACGCCCTCGATGACGTCCGCCTGCTGATGCCGCTTTGGGCACGGCTGCGCTCGCGGCTACAAGGCACCGAGCGGATGCAGTGGGTGCGCGAGGAGTCCGAACGCCTGGGCCGGACCGCCGCGACGCGGCTGGCGCCTGAGCTCTGCTACCGAAAGGTCGGCGGCTACGGCAAGCTGCAACCCCACGAGCTGGGGCGCCTCCGCGCGCTCGCGAGCTGGCGCGAAGAGATCGCCCTCGACGCCAACCGCCCGCCCTCATGGATCCTACCCGACCCGGTCATGACGGCGCTGGCCCGCCGGCCGCCCAAAGACAGCCGAGAGCTGGCCAGTGCGCGCGCGATGCCGAAGCGAACGGCCGACCGCTGCGCGCAGGAGATCCTCGCCGCCTTGGCCGCGGGCGAGGCCCACCCCGTCGAGCGCCCGGCGCGACCGCCCCGGCGCCCGGCCGACGTGGAGGCCCTCGCGCCGCTGGTCGGCGGGTTGGTCCAGGCGGCGAGCCGCGAGCACGACATCGCCGCGCGCTTTGTCGGCACGCGCTCGGACATCGAGGCCCTCATCGCCTGGTGGGACGACGGAAAGTCCGAGCCCGCCGACGGGATCCGCATGATGGAGGGCTGGCGGCGCGCGCTCATCGGCGACGAGATCCTGCGCTTCCTCGACGGCGAGCGCGCCATCGCCGTGGACCGTGACGCGCCGTCGCAGATTCGCTTGGTGGATCCTGACCCCACCGCCCGGTCGGCCTCGAAAGCGTAGGGGGGGCGGCACGTGGGCAGGGGCCAAGAGCTGGCGCGCCTCGCCGGCCCGCTGGGTTTCGGGCTGGCGCTCCTCGTCGCGTGGACACAGCCCAGCGGCGACACGGCGGTGCTGGGTCGCGAGGCCCTCATCGTCGCCGGCGTCGGCTTCTGGATGGCGGTCTGGTGGATCACCGAGGCCGCCCCCATCGGCGCCACCTCGCTGCTCCCCCTGGCGCTCTTCCCGCTCACCGGCGTCCTGGCGATGAGAGACGTCGCCCGCCCGTACATGCACCCCTTCATCGTGCTGCTGATGGCCGGCTTCATGGCCGCCCTCGCCATCGAGCGCTCGGGCCTCCACCGCCGCGTGGCGCTGCGCGTGCTGCTCACCGTCGGCACCAGCCCGCGCCGCCTCGTCTTGGGCATGATGCTCGCGACCGCGCTCTGCTCGATGTGGATCTCCAACACCGCGACGGCCCTGATGATGCTGCCCATCGGCCTCGCCCTGGTCCACGAGGCCGAGTCGCGATCGGGCAACGACACCGCCGCGGTCAAGGCCTTCAGCACCGCGCTCTTCTTGGGCATCGCCTACGCCTCCAGCATCGGTGGCCTCATCACGCCCATCGGCACGCCGCCGAATCTCATCTTCATGGGCGTGTACGCGAAGACCTTCCCCGAGCGGCCCCCCATCTCGTTTTTCGGCTGGATGGTCTGGGTCACCCCGGTCGCGGCCGCGCTCCTCGCGTTCACCTGGCTGTGGCTCACCCGCGGCGCGCAGAAGGTCCCCACGTCGTTGTCCGTGGGCGGCCGCGAGCTGTTGCGAGGCGAGCTTGCAGCCATGGGCCCGCCCGATCGCGATCAGCGAGCCGTCGGCGCCATCTTCGCCATGATGGCGCTGCTCTGGATAACCCGGAGCGTGACCCTCGGCGACGGCGCTTCTCTCGGCTGGAGCCCGCTGCTCGGGCTCGAGTCCACCGCGGACGACGCGACCGTGGCCGTCTTGGGGCTCCTGCTGCTGCTGATCCTGCCGTCGCGCGCCCACCGGGGCGAGGCGCTGTTGGATTGGGACACCGCCAAGAGCATCCCGTGGGAGGTCGTGCTGCTCTTCGGCGGCGGCGTCGCCTTGGCGGAGGCCTTCCAAACCAGCGGCCTCAGCGCGGCCATCGCCGGCGCACTGGTCGGCCTGACGTCGCTGCCGGCCCTGCTGCTCATCGGCGCGATCTGCCTGATCGTGACCTTCCTCACCGAGGTCACGTCGAACACCGCGACCGCGACGATCTTGATGCCGGTGCTCGCCAGCTTCGCCATCGCCACCGGCCTCGCCCCCGAGGCGATCATGGTCCCGGCCGCGCTGTCGGCCTCGTGCGCCTTCATGCTGCCGGTCGCCACGCCGCCGAACGCCATCGTCTACGGCTCAGGCCGCGTGTCCATGGCGGCGATGGCGCGCGCAGGGCTCGCCGTCAACCTCTTCGGCGCCGCGCTCATCGCGGTCTGGGCCGTGCTCGTGCTCTGAACCGCAGACGCGACCGCTCGGTCTTTTCCCTAGGAAATACCTGGCGAATCGCTCGAACGGGGCCGCTGTCAGAACTCGAGCTTGGCCATCACCGGCAGGTGATCGCTGTGGGTCACCTGCACCGCGACCGAGGGCATGGTGACCCGGATCTCCGACGAGACGTAGATGTGATCGATGGCCCGGGTGGGGTCCTTGGCCGGGTAGGACTTGGGCACCTCATCGCCCGCGGCGTTGCGCAGGAAGCGATTGAGGCCCTCGAGCGCCGGGTCGCCCAGCTCCGCGTTCAGGTCGCCCAGCACCATCAGCGGCGTGGCCTGGGTCTGCGCGTGCCGGACCAGGGCGCCGCCCTGAGCCAGCCGGTCCGCCTCGTGGGTGGACATGTGGGTGACCATGACCGTGACCGGCCCCGAGGGCGTCACGACGGTGCCCGAGAGGATGCAGCGCTGCTCGTCTTTGCGCTTGGGCAGGCGGTGGCGAGTCCACGGCCCCAGCGGAAAACGCGACAGCAGCGCGACCCCGAAGCCGGGGCGGTCTTCCGGGGTCGGCGCCGGCATGATCAGCGGCGGGTCGGACCCCGGCCGCACGGTCAGCGCCGACGCGAAGCGGAAATGGTTCAGCCCGCTGAGCTTGGCGAGCTGCTGGGCCTGGTTTCCGGGGACCCCTTGGATCCACTCCGCGCCGACCTCCTGGAGCGCCACGATGTCGGCCTCGGCCAACACGCTAGCGATGGTCTCAAGGTCGCTGTCCAGCCCCAGCCGGATGTTGTAGGTCATGACAGCGAAGTCCATCGAGCCTCCCGACCGCGTGACCGATTGTTTACCGCGTTCACCGGCCGTTGTGAATACCGACCAGCGCTCTTCACCGCTTGCCGCGGGCGGGTAGCGTCAGGACGAAGACGATGCCACGCCCACCGTCGGGCCGGTCGCGCACCTGGAGGGTGCCGCCGTGATCGCTCACGATCTGCTGAGACAGCGCCAGACCGAGGCCTGTCCCGCCCTCCTTGCCCGTGACGAAGGGCTCGAAGAGGCGGTCCCGCAGCTCCGGCGCGACGCCTCGGCCGTTGTCCATCAGCCCGATCTGGACGCCACCGTCGGGCGGGCGCTCGAGCCAGACCTCGAGCAGGCGCGGGCCGTCCACCTCTTCCAAGGCCTCGCGGGCGTTGCGCACCATGTTGAGCCACGCTTGGCGGAGCTGGTCCGGGTCGGCCGAGATCGGCGGCGGTCCCCCTTCATCGGCGGACACCACGCCCTCGGCGCGCAGCTCGATGCCCGCGAGCTCTAGCTCGCGGCTGACGAATCGCAGCAGCTCGCCGAGCTGAGCCCCCACGTCGACCTGCTGCAACACCGGCCGCGGCAGGCGCGCGTACGTCAGGTACTCCTCGGTGATCGCCTTGAGCCGCTGCACCTCCTGGTCGATCTGCCCGAGGATCGCCCGGGCCTCGCCGCCCTCCTCGGCGTTGTCGAGCTCTTCTTCGAGCAGCTCAGCGTTCAGCGCGATGGAGGACAGCGGATTTCGGACCTCGTGGGTGATCTGCGCCGCCATCTTGCCGATGGTGGCGAGGCGATCGGCGCGCAACAGCTCCTCGCGCTGGCGCGCCAGCTCGGCGTCGCGGGCCGACAGCGCCTCGGCCATCGTGTTGAACTCGAGGCCGAGCTGGCCGATCTCGTCCAGAGACCCGACCCGCACGCGCTCGTCGTAGTGGCCCGCCGCGATCTTTCGGGCGCTCTCACGCAGATCGCGCAGGGGCCGCAGCGAGCGCTGGATCATGAACAGGATCAGCAGCGAGAGCAGCAGGGCCCCCGCCGTGATCAGCAAGACGGCCAGGGTGGCGGCTTTTTCGTCGCTGGCGGCGCGCTGATTGAGGTCGCCGATGAGGTGGGAGACCGACTCGTAGGCCTTCATCACGGTGCGGTTGATCTGGGTGAGCGAGCGGCGCATCGCCAAGATCTCGGGCGAGCGCGGCTCGAGCACGCGCTCATTGGCCTGCTTGACCACCCGGCGCACCAGGGCGTCGAAGATCGCCTCGGAGGTGCGGGCGTCGGCGAGCCCGAGGGCCCCGTCGGGCGCGGCGAGGGCCGATCGCAGGGAGTCCCCCTCGCGGAAAGAGCGCAGGCGCTGGCTCGCCGCGCTGAGAGCGTCGCGGCCTTCGGGCGGCAGCGTCTTGGTGTCGGCGAGGCGATCGAGGCGCGCCTCCAGGGTGCGCAGATGCTGGAAGGGCTGAAGGCTCGGGAGCAGGCGCGCGAGCCAGCCGGCGTCCGACGGCTTTCGCAGCTCCAGAAACTCCTCGGGCGCGTTGAGCTGGCGTGACAGCGCCTTCATCTGGGAGGCGACCGGCATCACCTCCTCCCAGATCAGCGTCACCGAGTCGCGCAAGAGCGTCATGCGGAAGATCGTGAAGACGCAGGCGGACCCGAAGGCGACGATGACCACCGTGAGGCCGAGGAAGATGCGGGTGGAGACCGAGAGCTTCACCGGTGGCGGCCCAGGCGCACGATGCGGTGACCGGCGGCCTCGGCGAGCTCGACGCGGCGGGTGACGAGGGCGTGCTGGGCCAGGGCGTCGAGGCCCGCGGCGCGCTCCAAGGGCGCCACCAGGACGATGGGCTCCGGTGAATCGATGAGGCCCCGCTGGGCTTCTTCGTCGGCGAACACCACGGCGTCCGCCCGGCGCATCATGTCGATGGACCGGTACATGTCGTAGATCCCACGCTGCTCGGTCCAGATCTTGGCGGGGCGGCCGGCGTACCAGATCAGCGCCGGGTCGTAGTCTTCCCAGATGACGAGGCGCGCGTCGGGCGGCATCACCGGG
This sequence comes from uncultured Myxococcales bacterium, assembly GCA_964577445.1. GTDB lineage: Bacteria > Myxococcota_A > UBA9042 > PHBI01 > JACKFB01 > JACKFB01. The sequence goes on along the minus strand of CAZNZH010000018.1, from coordinate 10,439 downwards.
CCGAGGGCTTCGCCGAGGGCGCGCGATTCGGGTGCGTAGTCGGGGTGGGTGATGTGGGGTGAGAGCGGGCCGGCCACGAAGGCGAGGGCGGCCAGGGCGAGGACGGCGGCGGCGATGGGCGGGCGCGCGCTCAGCTCGGCCAGGGCGGCGATGGTGGCGACGGCCGCCAGGGGTGCCAGGGGCAGCATGTAGTGGAAGAGCTTCGTGGCGGTGAACTGGAGCGCCGCGAGGGTGAGGCCGGCGGTGGCGAGGGTCATCACGAGGGCCAGGCGACGGTTGGAGTTCACGCTGCGGAGGCGGAGCAGCGCGGCGAGCAGACCCAGGGCGAGGGCGACGGCGAAGGGGCCCTCTTGTTCCCAGGCGGTGACGGCGTAGTAGGCCGGGTCGCCGTCGCCGACCAGGGCGTGCTGGGCGCGGGCGGCGACGTGGTAGCCGAGGGCGGTCTGCCAGAAGTCGGCGCCGTGGCGGAGGCCCATGAGCAGAAACCAGGGCCCGGCGACGGCGAGACCGGCGAGGGTGGCGAAGCCGAGGGCTTTGGGGCGGCGGCGCCACGCGAAGGCGGCGGCGACGGCCAGGACGGCGGGGCCCATGGCGACGGACTTGGCGAGGACCCCGAGGCCGGCGCTGAGCCCGCAGAGCGCGGCGTGGCCCTGGGTGCGGACGGTGGCGGGGTTCGCGGCGCGGCAGCCGTGCCACAGGGTGGCCATGATCGCGGCGGTGAGGAGGGGGTCGGTGAGGGGGCGGCGGGTGGTCATGGTGAAGGTCACCGTCGCCAGGGTCAGCAGGATCGCGAGGGCGGGGCCGACGCGGCGAGAGCCCTCGGGCAGGCAGGCGCGGGCCATGAGCGCGGTGTAGAAAAGCGTGATGGCGCCTGCTAAAACGGAGGGGAGGCGCATGGCGAAGGTGTCGAAGCCGAAGAGCGCGCCGGAGAGCCTCAGGCACCAAAAGAGGAGCGGCGGCTTCTCGAAGAGGACGGCGCCCATCCAGCGCATCTCGAGCCAGTCGCCGCGGGTGGCCATCTCACGGGCGATCTCGGCGTAGACGGCGTCGTCGGTCGACGCGAGGCTGCCGCTGCCCAACCGGATGAAGAGCAGGGCCGTGGCGATGGCCAAGGCGAAGAGGGTCCAGCGGGTCTCGGTGCTCACGGAGACGGGCAGCTCTCGAGGGCGGTGACCCACTCGACGATGGCGGCGAGGGCGGCGTCGGGGTCGAGCGAGGTGGAGATCGGCGGCATGCGCTCGGCGGGGCCGGCCTGCATGCGGAGCCAGATCACGCTGTGGTCGGGGGCGCCCGGGCTGAGGATCTCGGCCCCCATGACGCCGAGGTTGGAGATCTGGGGGGTGGCTCCGCAGGCGCCGGTGTCGGCCAGCGGGGTCTCGTAGCGCAAGTCCAGCGAGGTGCCGGTGGGGCCGCCGGGCAGGTGGCAGTTGGCGCAGTTCGCGGAGAGCCAGGCGCGGGCGCGGTCGGCGGCGGGGGCGGAGGTGTCCTCGGTGGCGGGCCAGCGCGGGAGCTGCGCGGGCGGCGCCAGCGGCGCGTTGGCGAGGAGCCCGTAAGCGGCGAAGGCGGAGATCTGCTCGACCGGGCCGGTGCCGTAGTCTCGCGAGCGATTGAGTTGGCCGGTGCGCAGGCTCAGGATGCCGCCGGTGGCGGCGCCGTGGCAGGTGGAACACTGCTGCCGGCTGGGGAATCGCCAGGTCAGGGGGACCGGCGCGCTGGCGCCCTCGCGGGTGATCTCGAGCTCGCGGGTCTCGGCACCCTCGAGCAGGGAGGCCTCGGTCCCCGCTTCGTTCCAGCGGTAGGTGTAGCCGCGCAGGCCGTCGGCCTCCGTGATGAGGAAGCGGGTCTCCAGGCGGACGCGCGTGTCGGGGTCGCCCTCGGTGGTGTCGATGGCGAAGTGCTTGATGAAGATCGTCCCCTCGGGCGCGGTCCAGGGGCCTTCGGGCACATAGCCGAGCTTCTCCCCCGGGGGCAGGACGACGAAGCGCGACTTCAGCGCCGTGTCGGCCCACAGCGGCACGTTGACGTCGTAGGGCAGCACGCCCGAGGCGGGGGCCAGCGTGCCGAGATCTTCAAAACAGCCTGTCGCCGTCAGGGTTTTTGGGAAATCGCCGGGCAGCGGCGTCGTGTTGGTCTGGACGATCTTGTAGATGACGCCGTTGAAGAGGCCCAGCAGGTAGACCTCGCCGTGTTGGTCCTCGCCGAAGCTGGCGATGTTGGTGGGCGTGGTGGTGAGCGGCTGCTCGGGCGGCGGCTCCTCGCCCTTATGCCACGCGAAGAAGCGCTTGGAGCTGTAGTCGGCGTAGAGATAGGCGCCGTAGAGCGATGGCACCGCGGCGCCGCGGTAGACGTAGCCGCCGGTGATCGAGGTGCCGACGGTGTGGTCGTAAGCCACCAGAGGCCGCGTGAGGCCCAGGGTCTCCGGGTCGCAGAGCTGGGGACCCGACGGCGGGAAGCAGGCGTTGGCCTCCATGAGGCTCCAGCCGTAGTTGCGGCCGCGCTCGATGATGTCGACCTCTTCGAAGGTGTTCTGGCCGACGTCGCCGCACCACAGGACGCCGGTGAGGCGGTCGAAGCTGAAGCGCCAGGGATTTCTCAGGCCCATGGCGAAGATCTCGGGCCGCTCGCCGCCGGTGGCGCCCGCGAAGGGGTTGTCGGGCGGGATGCCGTAGGCGGTGACCTCGCCGGGGGAGTCCACGTCGATACGCAGCATCGCGCCCAGAAGGGACTTGGGGTCTTGGCCGGTCTTCTGCGGGTCGTTGGCGCCGCCGCCGTCGCCCATGCCGATGTAGAGGTAGCCGTCGGGCCCGAAGGCGACCTTGCCGCCGTTGTGGTTGTCGGCGGGCTGGTCGATGGTCAGCAGGATCTCTTCGGTCGGGTCGGCTCTATCGGGATCGTCGGCGGACACGTGGAAGCGGCTGATGACCGTGCGGGTCTGGTCGGCCTGGCCGGAGACCGGGAACCTCCGCGTGTAGTTGACGAAGAACTCGCCCGTCTCGGGGTAGTTCGGGTGGAAGGCGAGACCCAAAAAGCCGCCCTCGAAGTCGGTGTGCACGCGGTCGCTGATGTCGAGGAAGGTCTTCACCGAGTCGGCCTCGGCGTCGCCGGCGAAGACCCGGACGCGACCCTCGCGCTCGTTGACGAAGATGCGGCCGGAGCCGTCGTTGGCGTGGGTGAGGTCGATGGGTTGCGAGATGCTGCCCGCGGGGAGCTTCGGGAAGGCGTTGACGAAGGCGATGCCCGGCGCCGGGTTGGGGTCGGCGCCGAGGTGGCAGGTCGTGGCGTAGGAAAAGGGCGGCAGGTCGAGGCCGGCGACGTCGGGGCCCACGGCGTCGGGCCCCGCGTCGGCGTCGGGCCCCGCGTCAGGCGCGGTGTCGACGAGCGCGTCCGGTTCAGCGTCGGGGCCCGCGTCCACCTCACCGTCGGCGTCCGCCGTCGCGTCGGCGACCTCAAGGTCTGACACCGCGTCGGCGATCGTCTCACCGGCTGTGTCGCCGTCCGTGTGGCCGCCCGCGTCGCCCGCGTCGTCGCCCGCGTCGTCGCCCGCGTCGCCCGCGTCGCCCGCGTCGCCCGCGTCGCCGTCAGCCTGCGCGTCGGCGGAGACCTCCGCGTCCGCGGTGGAATCCGCGTCGCCCCTAGCGGTGTCACTGCACGCTCCCCCGAGCAGCAGCAGCGCGCACCAGGCGGCACCGATCCACACGCGACCCATAGCTTCACTCCTCACGCGCCACCCGCGAGCGTCGCCCTTGCGCCCGAGATCCTGCCGCAGTCGCGGATTCGGCGCCACCGGCCACGCCCCGGCGAACGCAGCGACGCCCGGCAAGCGCTCGCGGGGAGCGTCGGCCGGGCGCCACTTTGCTCTCGATGCGGTCGACCCAGACGCGCGGAGCGATTACTCGCCGCCGCCCGCAGGTTCGGGAGCCGCCGCTGGGGCCTCGTCCTCATGGTCGGAGCCCTCCGGCGCGCCCGCCGGGGCCGGCGGCGGATCGGCGATGAACTTCTCGATCTTCGCCTCTTTCTCGAGCTCCTCGAGCAGCGCGCGCCGCTCCTGGAAGAACTTCTTGTTCTTGAGGCTCTGCTCGATCTGGTCTTTCACCTCTTCGAAGGTCTTCTTCCGCTCCTCGCGCTTTTCGACGACCTTGATGATGTGAAAGCCAAAGCGCGTCCGGACGGGCCCGGAGACCTCGCCCACCTTCATCGCGAACGCCTTCTCCTCGAAGGGCTTCACCATCTGGCCAGCGCCGAAGAACCCCAGATCGCCGCCCTTGGGCGCCGAGGGTCCCTCCGACATCCGCGTGGCGACGTCCTCGAAGGTCTTGCCGCTCTTGAGCTCGGCCTCGATGGCCTTGATCTTGTCCAGCGCCGCCTTCTCCTGCTCCGGCGTGGCCTTCTCGGGCAGCTTCACCAGGATGTGGCTGGCCTTCACGCCGGCCTTGTCGAGGTAGAAGCGCTCGTTTTTCGCGTAGAAGTCCTTCGCCTCCTCGTCGGTGACCGCCATGTTGCCCTTGGACTCGATGAGCTTCTCAAGCGCCCGCTTCTCGGCGATGCGCGCCTTGATCGACTCGACGGTCACCCGGCCGTGCTTGAGGTAGTTCTCGAACTGCTCGTCGGTCTGAAAGCGCTTCTTGTACTCGTCGTAGGCCGAGTCGATCTCGGCCTCCTCGACCTTCACGCCGGCCTTCTCGACCGCCTGGCGGACCAACTCCTTCTCGATGAGGCGCTTGAGGATGTTCTGCTCGATGCGGGCGAGCCGCTCGGCCGGGATCTTCGCGCCGCGCGCGGTGATCTTGTCGAGCTCGGCGTAGAACTCCTCGGACGCGATCGGCACGCCGTTGATCTTCGCGACCGGACCGGTGATGCGAGCGCCATCAGCGGTCGCACCCGCGTGAGGGTCCGCCGCAGCGACGGCCTTGTCACCCTCGGGCGCGGCAGGCTTGGCCGCCTCAGCGCCCGCAGCCTCGGCCGCGGGCTCAGCCGAAACGGCCGGCTCGGGCGGCGTGTCTTTCTTGCAGCCCGAAACGGTGGTGGTGGCGAAAACCAGCGCAAAAGCGCCGGAGGTCAGTAGGCGGTAGCGGGTCATGTCTACTCCTCAAGGCCCAGACGTGGCCGCGACATATTAGTGTTAGCCCTAGCCCTGTCAACGACGGCGATTCGGCGGCCGCGGTGGCGATGGCCGTCGAAACCCCCAAAAAGCCGGCCCGATTCCCGCCACCGCGCCATCGAAGCGACGCCCCGCCGTGGTCAGCGGTTCATCTGCAGATCGTCTCTGTGCACCACGGGCTCCGGCGCAGCCCCCGCGAGGACGGCCGACATCTCGTGGCTGTGCCGGCCGACCAGCGCCTGGGCGGTCTCGCTGTCGTAGGCGGCGAGACCGCGGGCCAGCTCGCGGCCCTCGGGGTCGACGATCCGCACGGCGTCACCTCGCGAAAAGTGACCCTCGACCCGCGTCACCCCGACCGCCAGCAGGCTCGACCCGCGGCTCTCGAGCGCCACCGCCGCCCCGGCGTCCACGTGCAGCGTGCCGTGCACCTTGCTGAGAAACCGGATCCAGTGCCGCCGACTGCCCACCGGCCGCGCGGTGGCCACAAAGCGCGTGCCCAGGGGCTCGCCCCGCAGGATCCGCCCCAGCACGTCGGGCTCGGCACCCGGCGCGACGATGAGCGGGATGCCGGCTTCAACGGCCAGCTCGGCGGCGGCGACCTTTGAGCTCATCCCGCCCGTCCCGACCGCGCTGGTCGGCGCGCCGGCCATGGCCCGGATCGCCGCGTCGATGCGCAAGACCTCACGCACCGGCGTCGCGCTCGCGTGCGTCCGCGGGTCCCGGTCATAGAGCGCGTCGACGTCGCTGAGCAGCACGACGAGATCAGCACCCACCACCGCCGCGATGGCCGCGGCCAGGCGGTCGTTGTCGCCGAATCGGAGCTCCTCCGTCGCCACCGTGTCGTTTTCGTTGACCACCGGCACCAGCCCCATGCCCAGGGCCGCCTCCATCGCGTGCCGGATATTGAGGAAATGCCCGCGGTTGCTGAGATCTTCGTGGGTGAGCAGGATCTGGGCGCAGGCCGTGTCGTAGCGGCCAAAGCCCGCGTTGTACCGCGCCATCAACGCCGCCTGGCCAAGTGCAGCCAGGGCCTGGACCTGGGCCATCGCCGCCGGCCGGGCCGCCAAGCCCAAGCGCGCCATCCCGGCGGCCACGGCCCCGCTGGTGACGACCACCACCTCGACGCCCGAGGCGCGCACCGCCTGCATCGCGTCGATGAGCTGGCCCAGCGCCTCGGACACCACCAGCGCGCTGCCGAGCTTCACGACGACGCGCCGCACCGCACCCAGCTCGCGCCGCCCGCCGCCCGCGTCAGCCCCTGTGCCGCCTGGGGTCTCCACCGCGCTCAGACCGTCTCGCGCCGAATATCGGCGCCCAGCGCCCGCAGCTTCTCATCCACCCGCTCGTAGCCGCGGTCGATCTGCCGGATGTTGTAGATCGTCGACTTGCCCTTCGCGGCGAGGCTGGCGATGAGCAACGCCATGCCGGCGCGCACGTCGGGGCTCTCGAGCTGGGTGCCGTAGAGCTGCGACGGGCCGACCACCACCACCCGATGCGGGTCGCACAAGATGATGCTGGCGCCCATGGCGATGAGGCTGTCGGTAAAGAACATGCGCCCTTCGAACATCTTCTCGAAGAAGAGCACGGTCCCGTCGCAGTGGGTGGCCACGGTGATGACGATGGACATCAGGTCGGTCGGAAACTGCGGCCACGGCGCGTCGTCGATGCGCGGGATGGCGCCGTGGAGATCCCGGCGAACTTTCAGGGACTGACCCGGCGCGACGCGCACGGTGCTCTCGCCCACCTCCAGCTTCACGCCCAGACGTTCAAAGGTCTGCAGGATCATACGCAGCTCGGCGGGCCGCACGTCGGTGATGGTGATGTCGGAGCCCGTCACCGCCGCCAGCCCGATGAAGCTGCCGATCTCGAGGTAATCGGGGCCGATGGTGTGGGTGGTCCCGTGCAGACGCCGCGCGCCGGTGACGCGCAGGGTGTTGGTGCCGATGCCGCTTATCTCGGCCCCCATGCTCACCAGCATGCGGCAGAGGCCCTGAACGTGAGGTTCGCTGGCCGCGTTGAGGATCGTCGTGGTCCCGCGCGCCAACGCCGCCGCCATGACGATGTTCTCGGTCGCGGTGACCGACTGCTCGTCGAGGAAGACCTCGGTCCCCACGAGGCCCTCGGAGACCAGCACGTAGCGATCGTTGGCCTCAAACCGCGCGCCCAGCGCCTCCAGGCCCATGAAGTGCGTGTCGACGCGCCGGCGGCCGATGACGTCACCGCCGGGCGGCGGCAGCTCCACCCGCCCCAACCGCGCCAGCATCGGGCCAGCGAAGAGGATCGACGCCCGGATGCGCGTGCACAGCGCGGCGTCGAGGGTCGGCGTCGTCACCACCGGCGTCGTCAGCCGCCAGGTGTCGGGCGCGAGCCGCTCGATCTCGGTGCCCAGCGTCGCCAACACCTCGAGCATCACCTGCACGTCGGCGATGTCGGGGACGTTTTTGAGGATCACCGGCTCCGCGGTCAGCAGACACGCCGCCAGCAGCGGAAGCGCCTCGTTCTTCGAGCCGCTCGGCCTGACCGAACCCTCCAGCTTCTTCCCACCCTCGATGACGAATCGCTCCATCCGGTGCCTCCTCGGCGCTCTGGCGGCGCCACCTTACAGCCGGACCCAAAGGCGGTCACGCCAACTGATTACGCCAACCACTCACGGTTCCGGCGTCACCCGGCCGGATTCAACGCGGAAGATCCGGGTCTCTCCGTCGACGGCCAGCCAGCGGCGGTCCGTCGTCGTGACGAAGATCTGACCCGCGAAGCGCCCCAGGTGAGCCATCAACTGCGCATTTCGCCCGCGATCCAGCTCGCTGGACACGTCGTCGAGCAAGAGCAGCGGCGGGCTGCCCAAGACGGCGTCCGCGAGCTGCAGCTCGGCGATCTTCAACGCCAGGGCCATCGCGCGATGCTGCCCCTGGCTGGCGTGAACGCGCGCTGGGTGCTCGTCCAGGCTGAAGGCCAGGTCGTCGGAGTGGGGTCCCTGGGTGGTGCGGCGCTGGCGCAGATCACTCGCGGAGGTCTCCGCGAGGCGCTCGCGATAGAGATCGGTGATCGCGACCTCATCCGCGGCGAGCTCGAGCCCCGCCACGCTCTCGTAGCCCATCCCGATGCGGTGCGCGCCGGCGGTGATCTCGTCAAAGACGCTGGTGACCACAGACAAAAAGTCGCGGATGAACCCTGCGCGGCGCCACAGCACACGCCCACCACGGCGGACCAGCTCCTCATCGAAGCTCGCCAGCACGGCCCGATCCAAGCCGCGCCCCGCCGACGCCCGCAGCAGCTCGTTTCGATGCCTCAGCGCCGTCATGAAGGCGCGCATCTCGTCGAGGTAGACCGGGTGCAGGTTGAAGATGGCCCGATCGAGAAAGCGCCGCCGAAAGACCGGCGCGCCCTTGGTCAGCACCAGATCTTCAGGCCCGAAGACGACCACGTGGAGGTGGCCGAAATACTCCGAGAGCCGGTCGACCACCCGGCCGTCGATGGCCGCGCGCTTTCCGGTCTTGGCGAGCTCCACGCCCATCTTGCGCTGGACCCCGCGCCGCAGGACCTCGCCGCGCACCCACGCGTCCGTCTCGCCCCAACGCACCAGATTGCGCGTCCGCGCCTCGCGAAAACTGCGCAAGGTGGCCAGCAGGTAGATGGCCTCCAAGACGTTGGTCTTGCCCTGCCCGTTGTCGCCCTCGAACACGTTGAACCGCGGATGCGGCTCGAGCTTCAGCGGCTCGAGGTTCCGCAGGTTTCCGGCTTGTAGTGAGACGAGCTGCAAACGGGCGCTGGCTCCCGACTCAGATGCGCATCGGCATGACGACGAAGAGCGCGCCAGCCTCTTCGGGCGAGGTCACGATGGTGGGGCTGAAGGCGTCGGAGCACTCCAGCACGACCGTCTCACCCTTGAGCACGTTCAGCACATCCAGCAGGTAGATGTAGTTGTAGCCGATGACCAGGCCCTCGCCCTCGTACTCGACGTCCACCTCGTCGCGCCCCTCGCCGTAGTCCGGGTTCGACGTGGTGAACGCGACGCGCCCGGGCGACAGCTCCATCTTGACCACGTAGGTCTTGGAGCCGATCAGCGTCGCGATACGCCGAATCGCCTGGATGAGCCGCTGCCGGACCACCTCGACGCGCACCGGCGAGCTCGGCGGGATCACGCGCTCGTAGTCGGGGTAGGTGTCCTCGATCTGGCGCACGGTGAACGTGGTGCCGTCGGAGCGGAAGAGCACGAAGCCGGGCGCGAAGCCGACCTCGATGGTCTGGCCCTGGTCGTCGAGCAGGCGGCGCACCTCCTGCACGCCCTTTTTGTGCACGATCGCCTGGTTGGTGCGCGAACCGGTCGCCCGCACGTCGACCTCGGTGTCGACCTTCGACAGGCGATGCCCGTCCGTCGACACCATGACCAGGCGGGTGAGATCGCCCTGGCCTGGCTCGGTCTTGAAGAAGACGCCGTTGAGGTTCATGCGCGTCTCGTCATCGGACACGGAGAACGCCGTCTTCTCGATGAGATCCTTGAAGGTCCCGCGCGGGATCGCCAGCCACTGCACCGCGTCGGGCGTGGTGATGTCCGGGAAGTCGTCGGGGTTGATGCCCGCCAGCTTGAAGCGGCTGCGACCGGCGGTGAGCTCCACCCAGTGGTTGTCGAGCGTACGCAGGTGAATGCGCGGCGCGTCGAGGCTCTTCACCACGTCGAAGAGGCTCTTGCCGTTGATGCAGGCGAGGCCAGACTGGATGATCTCTGCGGGAACGACGGCCTGAAGCACCACGTCGTAGTCGGTGCCCGTGACCCGGAGCTGCCCGTCGCCCATGGGCTCGAACAGGATCTGGCTCAAGACGTTGGCGGTGCTCTTCTTGTCGACGACGCCCTGCGCTTTGTAGAGCGTCGCCAGGAAGGTTGCGCGGTCGATCTCCAGCTCGAGTATCGGCATGGGAGATGAGTCCTCGGTGCGGTGGAATCTCTCTTTTATAGAGAGTAGCCCCATATAACAGAGGGGAAGACGCCGGGAAAGTAGGGCCTGGGGATGTTGTGGAGAGGGCGGCCAACCCGGTGAGATCTGAGGTCGACCGGGCCTGCCAAAGCCGTGGATTGCGTGGGGAGCGTTTCGTGGATCCGATGGGGAGGATTTTGGCGACCCCGGCGACGCACCGGGATCCACCGGGTCGCGCACAGGGGATCCACCGGCTTGTCCCCACACGCTGTGGATAGGCAAAAAGGTGTGGAGATCACTGGGAAATCGGGGCTTTGGAGCCCAGACGCAGCGCGGCCCGACGACGCGGGGATTCGCGTCGCGGGCCGGGGGATTCGCCGGGGGACTTGAGGGGTGCGCGGCCCGATCTCGCGCGGGCGCTTGATCTG
>CAZNZH010000017.1:0-17776 GCA_964577445.1 uncultured Myxococcales bacterium | reverse complement strand
GCCCACGCACCCGGTCGAGAGCCGCTGGTCGACGAGGGCGACCTCGCCCCGACGGTGGCGGTCCCGCTGCTCACCGGCGAGTCGCTTCGGGTCTCCGCCGGCCCAAGGGGCGGCGGCTCCAACCAGGACGAGATCCCCACCGACCCGGACGCGACAGCGCAGCGGCTCGCCACCGGGCAGCCCCATGGTCGGCCTTCGCGGCGGTGGCCCCTGGCGGTGGCGGCCCTCGCGGTCGCCGCCGTCGCGACCTTCGCGCTCTCACGCTCCTCAAATAACCAGCCCGCGCCTGGTAAATCGGACGATTCGACCGCGCCGGCCGCGAACGCCCACGAGCCCCTCGCGCCTCCTCAGGCCCAAGGGGCGGGCGGTCCCAAGGCAGCGTCCGACCCCGAGGCCGCCCCCGAGCACGACGCCGTGTCACAGCGCGCAGCGGCCACCGAAGCGCCGCCCGCGCCCGAGGCGCCCGAGGCCCCGCCCGAGATCGAGCCCGCCCACGCCCCGCCGCCACCGCCCGGCGCCAAGGTGGAGCCGCAGGGCGCCCCGGCTGACCCGCCACCACCCCGCGTCCTCCGCACGCGCCTCGCCTCATCGCCTTCCGGCGCCCGCGTCTACGAGGGAGACCTGGACATCGGCACCACGCCCCTGGACTACGAGTGGCTGCCGACCACGCCACCGCCGCCGCTGACCTTCCGCGCGCCCGGCCGCCTCGACGTCGAGCTGAAGCCGACCGCCCTCGTCTCCGGCGGCGAGACCCTCGTGCGCCTGCGTCGGCTCCCAAAGCGCGGCCGGCCCCGCGCCCCCATCGACGCACCCTACGAGCGCACCCCTTGACCGCCGGCCGTTCGGCGCCCCGGGGGGCTCGCCATTGTGCTCGCTGGGCCGCGCCCGCTACTATCCGCCCATGATCGACGCGGCGCAGGCGGACTCCGGCGGCGGGCTCATCGAGATTCGCGAGGGGGCTCGCCGGATCCTTGAGTCCGCTGGAACCCTCAACGATGGCTGGTCCGTGCGCGGAATTCGCCGCCTCGACGCGCGCGCGGTGGTGCTCGACGTGGGCCCGCCGGGTGGGCAGGGCGTCGCGCTGGAGTGGTGCGAACCCGCCGGCGAGCCCGTTCAGGCCTTCTTGCAAGGCGAGTCCCACGCGGTCGGCTATCGGCGCGCTCCTGGGACCTGGGACCTCGACGCGGCCGAGACCCCGCCGGAGATCAAGCGCGCCGCCGCCGCCATGTGCCACGCCCTGGCCCACGCCGCACGCGCTCAGGGCCTGCGCACGGACCGGCCGTCGGACGCCCCACCCCGCGAGGTGGACTTTCAGACCGGGCCCTTCACGGCCTGGCTCGCCAGCCATCTCCGCGTCGGCGACGCGCTCTGGGAAGGCTGGCGGCTCGCCGAGGTCTACCCCCACGGCGCCTCCGAGCTCGCCGTCGCCTTCGAGCTGCCCGGCGACACCCTCGCGCCGCGCCTCAAAGTCCGCATCCGCGACGACGAGCGCCCGGCCGCCTTCCGCACCGCCAGCCTCGACATCACCTACAACCTCGTCTTCGGCCAGAGCACCGACGACCGCCGCGCCGCCATCAACGAGCGCCTCGCCTCGGAGTTCGGCTTGGTCCTCGAGACCCTCGACCGCGGCGTGCGGTTCATCCCCTCGACCACCGCGCCCGAGTTCACCGAGAGGCCCGACGCGCCGCCCCGCGCGATGAACCTCGCCATCCCGGCGCCCTGCGGCCAGACCTGCAATTTCTGCTCGGTGCGCGAAGAGATCTACCCGGTCCTCGACCGCGACTCCGCCCTGGTCCAGTCCTTCCGCGAGGACATCGTCCGCTCGGCCGAGCGCGGCATCCAGGTCCTCCGCATCAACGGCATCGAGCCGCTGAACGCGCCCTACCTCTTCGATCTCCTCGATCTCGCGCGCAGCGAAGGCATCGGCGAGTTCCACCTGCTCTCGACCTGCCGCCCCCTGGCCGATCGCGCCTTCGCCGAGCGCTACATCGCCGCCATGCCGGCTCGCTACCACGTCTACGTCCCGCTCTACGGCTCGTCGGCGGCGGTCCACGACGCCGTGGCCGGTACGACCGGCGCCTTTGACGACGTGATGAAGGCCATCCGTAACCTCCGCGACCTCATGGGCGAGGGCGGCGTCCTCATCGTGTCGACCATCTTGGTCCAGCAAAACGTCCATGATGCCGTGGCCTTGCGCGATCTCGTCAAGCCGCTCTGCGACTGGTGGGAGGTCCACCTCGCCTTCCCGAACACCTCGTCGAAGACCGACCGCTACCGCGACGTCGCCATCTCCATGAGCGCCGCGCTCGAGGCCGCCTACCCCGCGGGCTGGTGGCCGGTCGCCGACATCCCGCTGGGCGAGGTCCTGCCCTGCATCGCCCTGGCCCACCAAGAGCGCACCGGCCACGAGCTCTTGCGCCCGGACCGCATCGCCAAGCGCGCCCGCGAGCAGGCCGGCACCTACTACCGCTCCGCCGGCTTCGAGCACAGCCTGGGCAAGAAGTTCGCGGTGGCCTTCAGCGCCGCCACCTTGCCCTGCCCGCACCGGGACGCCTGCGCCCTCGCCGCGGTCTGCCCGGGCCAGGTCTACGCGCTCTACGGCGACCTCTTCGGCCTCGACGAGCTCCAGCCCGCCTCGCGCGAGCGCATCCGCGCCCTCCCGCAAGGTGATCACATCCTGCAAGCCATCGACGCGGCCGTCTGACACGCCGCCGTCCGCCCCCGGGGAGCCCCTTGGACACCGTTAAACACTTGGTCATCGGCGCCGGGGTGACCGGCCTCGCGTTCGCCGACTGGCTCGACTCCGACGACCTCCTCATCTGCGAAGCCGAGCCCGAGATCGGCGGCTACTGCCGGACGATCCTGCGCGACGGCTTCGTCTGGGACTTCTCCGGCCACTTCTTCCACTTCCGCCACCCGGAGATCGAGCGCTACCTCGTCGAGCGCATGGCCGGTCAGGAAGTCCGCAAGATCGTGAAGGAAGCGCGCATCTGGCACGAGGGCGCGCTCATCGATTTTCCCTTTCAGAAGAACATCCACCAGTTGCCCAAAGACCAGTTCACCGAGTGCCTCTACGACCTCTATTTCAAGGACGAGGCGGCCCCGGCTGGCCAGGGCGCGCCGGCGAATTTCCAAGAGATGCTCTACCAGAAGTTCGGCCGCGGCATCGCCGAGCGCTTCCTCATCCCCTACAACCAGAAGCTCTACGCCACCGACCTCAGCGTGCTGGACGTCGACGCCATGGGGCGCTTTTTCCCCTACGCCGACACCGCGGACATCGTGCGCAACTTCCGGGCCGCGGAAAACCAGAGCTATAACGCGACCTTCACCTACCCGGCGGGCGGCGCGATTCAGTACGTCAACGCGCTGGCCAAAGAGCTCGATCCCGGCCGCATCGCGCTTGACGAGCGGGTCATCGCCATCGATCTCGAGCGCAAGGTCGCCACGACGCCCAAGCGCGAGGTCGCCTTCGAGCACCTCACCAGCGCCATGCCTTTCCCGAAGCTCCTGGCGATGACCGGCGTGCCGCACGAGCCGGCGGACTTCAGCTACAACAAGGTGCTGGTCTTCAACCTGGGCTTTGACCGCAAGGGCCCCGAGGGCGTGCACTGGATGTACTTCGCGTCGCCCGAGCAGGTCTTCTACCGCCTGGGCTTCTACGACAACATCTTCGGCACCGACCGCATGAGCATGTACGTCGAGATCGGCTACCCCAAAGACGCCGTGGTCGACCGCGCCACCGTCGACGCCATGCTGGCCCGCACCCTGGCCGATCTCGAGGCGACCGGCGTCACCGACGGCCACGAGCTGGTCGCCTCGCACCACGTCGTGCTCGACCCGGCCTACGTCCACATCACGCGGCGCTCGCTCGCCGAGGTCGCGCGCCTGTCGCAGGTCCTCGCCCACCGCGGCGTGCACTCGCTGGGCCGCTACGGCGCGTGGACCTACTGCTCCATCGAGGACAACATCGTCGAAGCGCGCGCCCACGCCGACAGCTTCAACGCGTTGAGCGGCTAGCTACGAAGCGCCGCCGCACCGCGCCCGTGGGGTCGCGTCAGCAGCCCTCTCGAGTCGCTACGGGATCTCGGGCTGGGCTGCCAGCACCTTCGGCTCGACGCCCTCAGCGAAGTCCGCGAATGCTTTGTGGAAACGCCCCACCAGGGCGGCGGCCTGGGCGTCGTAGGCGGCCTTGTCCTTCCACGTCGCGCGGGGCTGCAGCACCTCGGCCGGCACGCCGGGCACCGCCACGGGCACGGACACCTTGAAGACGGGGTGCGGCTCAAAGCGCGCGTCGTTGAGCGCGCCACTGAGCGCGGCCCGCAAGAGCGCCCGGGTGTGCGCGATGCTCATCCGCTCGCCGGTGCCGTACGCGCCGCCGGTCCAGCCGGTGTTCAGCAGCCAGCAGCGGACGCCGTGCTGGGCGATCTTCTCGCCCAGGATCTTCGCGTACACGCCGGGGTGTCGGGCCATGAACGGCGCGCCGAAGCAGGCCGAAAACGTCGCCGTCGGCTCGGTCACGCCGCGCTCGGTGCCGGCCACCTTCGCCGTGTAGCCGGCGAGGAAGTGGTACATCGCCTGGTCGGGCGTCATCTTCGACAGCGGCGGCAGCACGCCGAACGCGTCGCAGGTCAGCATCACGATGTCGCGCGGGTGCCCGGCGCGGCCTGAGGGCACGCGGTTGGGCACCAGCGAGATGTCGTAGCTGGCGCGCGTGTTCTCGGTGTAGCGCTCGCTCATCAGGTCGAGCTCGCGCGTCTCGTCGTCCATCACGACGTTCTCGAGCAGGGTGCCGAAGCGGCGCGTCGTCTCGAAGATGACCGGCTCGGCGTCGGCGTCCAGGCGGATGGCCTTGGCGTAGCAGCCGCCTTCGAAGTTGAAGACGCCGTCGTCAGACCAGCCGTGCTCGTCGTCACCGACCAGCGAGCGCTCGGGGTCGGCCGAGAGCGTCGTCTTGCCCGTGCCGCTGAGCCCGAAAAACACCGCCACGCCGCCGTCTTCGCCCACGTTGGCCGAGCAGTGCATGCCCAGCACGCCGCGCGCCGGCAGCAGGTAGTTCAGGACGGTGAAGATGCTCTTTTTGACCTCACCGGCGTACTCGGTGCCGCAGATCAGCACCATGCGGCGGGTGAAATCGACGAAGATGCCCGCCTCGGAGTTGGTCTTGTCGATGGCGGGCACGGCCTTGAATCCAGGCGCGTGCAAGACCGTGAACCCAGGCGCGAAGTCCGCGAACTCGGCGGGTTCGGGCTGGATGAACATGTTGCGGGCGAAGGCCGAGTGCCACGCCCGCTCGCAGATGAGGCGGACGCGCAGCCGCTGGGTCGGGTCCGCGCCGGCGTAGCAGTCCTGAACGAAGAGGTCTCGGCCCTGGAGGTACGACGTTATCCGGCCCTGAAGCCGCGCGAAGGTGTCGCTGTCGGTCGACTTGTTGACCTTGCCCCACCAGACGGTCGCGTCCGTGGTCTCGTCGCGGACCATGAACTTGTCGTCGGGTGAGCGTCCGGTGTAGCGGCCGGTGATGGCCACCAGCGGGCCGTTGGCGGCGAGCTTGCCCTCGCCGAGCCGCACGGCGTGCTCGATGAGCGCCGCGATCGGGAGGTTGTGGTAGACGGTTTCAGGCCGGTTGAGGCCGAGCGGTGCGAGGTCGAGGGCCATGTCCGCGGCGTGCTCCGAGGTGGCGCGGGGGGCGTCGGACGCCGGAGACCGGGCGTCGCGGCGAGGACGCCCCCACAACGATGGCGGGGTTGTTCATGCCGCCCGCTTCGACGGGAAGCCGCGACCCTGGCAGTAGGGCGAATCGGCGTCAACCTCGAATTGCCAGCGCCTTGTGGGCGCTTCCCCGGCGTCGACAGGTGCCTACCCTTGGCGCTTCCCGCGACCTCTGCGAGGATGGAGGCGGCGGTCAAGGAGTGGCGATCGTGGGTTCGGACAAGCGGCCAGACCGTACAGGCGGCGGCACCGAGACGGTGCTTGAGCGCAAGCCGGCGACCAAGCGCCCCAAGCTCTACCGTGTCCTGCTGCACAACGACGACTACACCTCGATGGAGTTCGTCGTCTTCGTCTTGATCAACGTCTTTCAAAAGAGCGAGGGCGAAGCGACGCACCTCATGCTCACCGTTCACCACAAAGGCATGGGCGTCGCCGGGGTCTTCACCCGCGATCTCGCCGAGTCCAAGGTCGCTCAGGTGACCGCTTTGGCGCAGGAGTACGAGATGCCGCTTCTGTGCACCAGCGAGCCCGACGAGTGAGACACGTCCAGCGGAGGCCCTGCCGATGATGATCACGACCGAACTGCGCATCTGCATGGATGTCGCCATCAGCGAGGCGCGCAGCCGTCGCCATGAGTTCTCGACGGTCGAGCATCTCCTGCATGCGCTGCTCAACGACGACGAGGCCCGCGAGGTGCTCCTCAAGGCGGGCGCCGACGTGGGCGCCCTGCGTGACGCGCTGGACGCGTACCTCACCGAGGAGGTGCCGACGGTCCCAGAGGGGCAGCGCTTGGACGTCCACCCGTCCCTGGGGTTTTCGCGGGTGGTGCAGCGGGCGGCCCTTCACTGCCAGGGTTCAGGCAAAGAAGAGGTCAAGACCGTGCATGTGCTGGTCTCGATCTTCGCCGAGCAGGACAGCTTCGCGGTGCACCTGCTCGAGGAGGCGGGGACGAGCCGCCTGGACGTGACGCGCTATGTCTCTCACGGCGTGACCAAGCGCGCGGGCCGGCGCCCGTCGTTTGAGGAGGGCGGCGAGGGCGCGCTGGGTGGCGCTGGACCTCGCTTGGGGGATTCCGAAGAGGGCGGGCTGCCCGACGACCCGCTGGCCGAGTTCACCACGCACCTCAATCAGCGCGCCCTCGACGGGAAGATCGACCCGCTCATCGGGCGCCGCGTCGAGGTGCAGCGGCTGGTGCACGTCCTCGCGCGGCGCCGGAAGAACAACCCGCTGCTCGTCGGCGACGCCGGCGTGGGCAAGACCGCGCTGGTCGAGGGCCTGGCGCGGAAGATCGTCGACGGCGACGTGCCCGACGCGCTCAAGGACGTGCAGATCTACGCGCTGGACATGGGCGGGCTCATCGCCGGGACGCGCTACCGGGGCGACTTCGAGGCCCGGCTGAAGGCGGTGCTCAAGGCGCTGACCGAGCGCGAGAACGCCGTGCTCTTCATCGACGAGATCCACACGATCGTCGGCGCCGGGGCGGTCAGCGGCGGGACCCTCGACGCGTCGAACATGCTGAAACCCCTGCTGGCATCGGGCGATTTGCGCTGTATCGGCGCGACGACCTTCACCGAGTACCGCGGCCAGATCGAGCGCGACCGGGCGCTGAACCGGCGCTTTCAGGTCGTCGAGGTGCCCGAGCCGTCCCACGCCGAGTGCGTGAGCATCCTCGAGGGGCTCAAGGGTGACTACGAGCGGTTTCACCAGGTGCAGTATAGCCAGGCGGCGCTCCGCGCGGCGGTCGAGCTCTCGGTGCGCTACCTGCCGGACCGGCGTCTGCCCGACAAGGCCATCGATCTGATGGACGAGGCCGGCGCCGCCCGACGGCTCAAAGGCGGCACGAAGGTCGGCGTGCGCCACATCCAGGACGTCGTCTCGGCCACGGCGCGCGTGCCTATCGACAAGGTCGACAAGGGTGACCGCGACAGCCTGCGCGACCTCGAGCGCACCATCCAGACCTTCATCTTCGGCCAAGACCAGGCCATCGCGCGGGTGGTCCGCGCGGTGCGGCTGGCGCGGGCCGGGCTGCGGCCGGTCGCGAGGCCCATCGGCAGCTTCCTCTTCGCTGGCCCCACCGGCGTCGGCAAGACCGAGCTGGCCAAGCAGCTCGCCAGCTCCCTCGGCGTCGCCTTCATCCGCTTCGACATGAGCGAGTACATGGAGCGGCACACGGTCTCGCGGCTCATCGGCGCGCCGCCGGGCTACGTCGGCTACGACCAGGGCGGCCTGCTCACCGACGCCGTGACCAAAAACCCAAACGCGGTGCTGCTCCTCGACGAGATCGAGAAGGCGCACCCCGACGTCTTCAACGTCCTGCTCCAGGTCATGGATCACGGCACGCTGACCGACAACAACGGCCGTCAGGCGTCGTTTCGCCACGTCATCCTCATCATGACCTCGAACGTGGGCGCCGAGGAGATGTCCAAGCGCAAGCTGGGGTTTTCGGACAAGGCCCAGTTCGGCGACAACGAGGGCGCGTTCAAGCGCGTGTTCTCGCCCGAGTTCCGAAACCGCCTCGACGCGAAGGTCGACTTCAACCCGCTCCCCGTGGAGGTCATGGGCCAGATCGTCGACAAGATGGTGCTGGAGCTGGAGACGCTGCTCGCGGCCAAGAAGGTGCGCATCGTCCTCGACGACGCCGCCCGCGCCGAGCTGGCCCGCGCCGGTTACGATCCGGCCTTCGGCGCCCGCCCCCTCGCCCGCGTCATCCGCGAGCGCCTGTCGGAGCCGCTGTCTGAGGAGATCCTCTTCGGCGAGCTCGAGAAGGGCGGGACGGTGCGGGTCGGGCTGGGCGAGGACGGCGAGCTGGCGTTCGTGTTCTCAGACTGACCCTGTGACTTTCGTCATCGCCCGCGCACCCGAGACGCAATCGCGCCTTGATGGTTCGCCTGCCGCTTTGTTAGCCTGCGCCGACTTCGCGCCGCCCCTCGACTTTTTTCGCTCCGGGGCTGGAGGCTAGCGAGCATGTCTCAGCAGTGGCGTCCTCACGTGGGTTCTACCCTCGACGGTCGGTACGCCATCGAGCAAGTGCTCGGTGAGGGGCCGACCGGCGTGGTCTATGCCGCCGAGGACGTGCTCACCAGCACGCTGGTCGCGGTGAAGGTCTTTCATCCGGCGCTCTTCTCCGGTCCGCACGCGCCGACCAATCTGCTGCGGCTTCAGCGCGCGCGCGCCTACGTCAACGACCACGTAGTGCGCCTGCGGGACGTCGTGGTGGGCGCCGATCGCGTCTACACGGTCACCGACCGCATGGAACCCCCGGATCTCAAACGGATCCTGGTCGGTCGCGGGCCTCTGCTGCGGCGCGAGATCCCGCCGATGATCGAGGGGATCGCCGCGGCGATGGCGTGGATTCACCAGATCGGCGTGCACGGGAATCTGAAGCCGTCGAACATCTTCATCGACGACGCCGGCTCGACGCGGGTCAGCGATCCCTGGTTTCTTGAGGGGACATCGACCATCGGCCCCGGCGAGCTGGTCAGCCGGTCCGCCGAGTGGCTCGCGCCCGAGCAGCTCGACAGCGGCTACATCGAGCGAAGAGAGACCGACGTGCACGGGCTGGCCCGCATCGTCGGGCGGCTGCTCGCCGGCCACTCGCTAAAGCCCGGCGCCTCGCTTCACGCGCAGGGTGTCGCGGTCTCCGACGAGGTCGACGCGGTGCTCACCCGGGCGCTCGAAGCCGACCCGGCGGATCGATTCCCGACGGTGAGCGAGTTCTCGGCCGCGCTGCGCGACGCGTGGGACGGCGAGGCCATGCGCGCCGGCTCGGGCCGCGGCGATCGCGGGCGAACGGGCGGCGGGTCGACCGCGCCCTACGGGACCGCAGCCGTCAGCGCGTCGATCGCGCACCTCGCCGCGTCGTCGGGCGAGGGTGGCGAGATCCTGGGCGTCGACGAAGCCGATATCGTCGCAGACGTCGAAGCGATCGTCGCCTCGGAGGCCTTCGACGACCTCGGCGGCCTTGAGGTGGAAGACGACGCGGGGACGGTCGTGGGGAGCGCCACTCAGAGCATCCCCATCGAAGAGATCCTCGCGATGGGCTTCGATCCCATCGCCGGGCGCGAGCGCGCCGAGGAGGTGGACGCGGTCATCTTGGAGCCGACCGATGACGAGGCCGTCGTCGTCGACACCCCGCCGCCCGGGACGGACACCATCGCTGACGGCGTCATCGATCTGGACGGCGCCGACGTCCTCGACTCGGTGTTGGAGCAGGTCGCCGGGGCGGACGACGAGATCATCGATCTCGACGACGGCGACGTGATCGGTGACGACGAGATCGAGGACGCCGAGATCGTGTTCGGCGGAGTGGTCGCGGTCGATCCGGTGCCGACGCCTCGCGGGTCGCGCCCGCCGGCGATGTGGGGCGAGGGTGCGGAGGCGGCGGTGGTCGGTGGCGGGGCCGCGGTGGGGGCGGCTCCCGGCGCGCCGGTGGGGGTGGCCGGAGCCAGCGCCGTGGCTGCCGTGACGCAGCGCGCGATCTCGCGCCCGCTGGCCGCAAGAGGGGAGGGTGGCGCCGCTTCCGTGCCCCCGGCAGGCGGCCTGAGGCCGATATCGAAGACCACGGCACGCAGCAGCGCGGTCGGCGCCGCGGAGGGCGGGCCGGGGAGAGGGGCTCTGGCCGGCGCACGGCCCGCGCAGCCGGCGGCGCAGCGGCGCAACCCGATGATGATCGTCGCGCCGCTGCTGCTCCTTGGGGCCCTCGCGCTGGGCTGGTACGTGGTGAAGAACGCGCGCGATCGGCGCCAGGTCGCGCCCCGCGCCGCGATGATGCAGGCGCGGGCGGTGGCGCCCGGTGGCGCGGCGACCGCGGGCGCGGCTGTGGCGGCTCCGTCCGCGCTGGCGGCGCCTCCAACGGGGCACCAGCCGGGGCAGGTCGTGGGCGCCGCGATCGGGTCGGAGATCGGCCAGGCGCCCGCCGATCCGAGCGCGTTGGGGGCAGGGTCGCTCCCGGCGGGGGCGGACGCGGGCGCCGCAGCATCGGAGGCGGACGCGACGGTCGCGCCCGACGCCGCGGTGACGAGCGGCGCCGCCGCGGTGGGTGGCCCAGAAGCCGCCGTCACCGACCTCCCCGCGGACGACGGCGGATCAGAGGAGGGAGACGACAGCGGATCGGAGGAGCCTGAGCCGGAGGTGCCGCACAAGGCGGCCGGTACGAAGCTGCCGGCGGGCTATGTCCTGGATGCCGACTCCGTGACCTGCCCCGGCGGCATGGCGCGAATCAAGCGGAAAAAGGACGTGGAGCTGGCCGACGGCACCTCGACCAAGGCCTACCTGGTCTGGTGCATCGATCGCTACGAATACCCGGGCGGCGGCTCGATCCCGCAGGTCGACGTCGGGTTGGCCCAAGCGAAGAGCCTCTGCGCCGGCCGAGGTCGCCGGCTGTGCACGCGCGGCGAATGGCGCGGCGCCTGCGGGTCGAAGTACCCCTATGGGCGCGAGTATGACCCGGCGGCCTGCAACACCGTGGGCGCGGACTTCACCCCGCGGGCGCTGGTGGCCGGGGGCTCCAAAGCCGGGTGCAAGAGCGGCTGGGGGCTCTACGACATGGTCGGCAACGCCGCCGAGTGGACCGTCGAGGGCTACGTCAACGGGGGGAGCTCCACCAAGGACGGCGAGAGCGGGACGTGCTACCGCTCGGCCCGTCGCACCGGCGGCGGCGCGTACGTTGGATTTCGGTGCTGCGCCGACGCGGAGCCGGTGGGGAGGGGGAGCCGTTGATCGAGCGATACACGCGAGCCGAGATGGCGGCGCTGTGGACGGACGCCGCGCGCTACGAGCGGTGGCTGGACATCGAGCTGGCCCTGGTCGAGGTCTTCGAGGAGGACGGCTCGGCGCCCCGAGGCACCGCCTCGCAGATCCGCGCAGGCGTGCGCTTGGATGTAGCGCGCATCGAAGAGATCGAGCGCACGACGCGCCACGACGTCATCGCGTTTTTGACGCACATCGAGGAGCAGGTGGGCGAGCCGAGCCGGCATGTGCACCGGGGGCTGACCAGCTCCGACGTGTTGGACACCGCGCTGGCGCTTCAACTGCGCGACGCGACGGACCTCTTGTTGGTGGGCGTGGACCGGATGCTGGCGGCGACGAAGGCGCGCGCGATGGAGCACCGCCTGACGCCGATGATCGGGCGCAGCCACGGCATCCACGCCGAGCCCATCACGTTCGGGTTGGTGATGGCGCTGTGGCACGAGGAGATGAAGCGAGCGCGGGCGCGCCTGCTGGTGGCGCGCGCCGAGATCGCGGTCGGCCAGCTCTCCGGCGCGGTCGGCACCTTCGCGAACTCGCCGCCCGAGTATGAAGAGCGCGTCATGGCCAAGATCGGCCTCGGGATCGAGCCGGTCTCGACCCAGATCATCCAGCGCGATCGCCACGCGGCGTATTTCTCGGCGCTGGCTGTGGTCGCGGCCTCCATCGAGAAGTTCGCCGTGCAGGTGCGGCACTGGCAGCGCACCGAGGTGCTGGAGGCCGAGGAGCGTTTCCACGCCGGGCAGAAGGGCTCGTCGGCGATGCCCCACAAGCGAAACCCCGTGCTGAGCGAGAACGTCTGCGGGCTGGCGCGCCTGGTGCGCAGCCACGCCATCGCGGCGATGGAGAACGTCGCGCTCTGGCATGAGCGTGACATCTCCCACTCATCGGTCGAGCGCGTCATCGGGCCCGACGCGACCATCACGCTGGATTTCATGCTCCACCGCTTCGCCGGCGTGGTGGAGGGGCTGATGGTCTACCCGGAGCGGATGCGCGAGAACCTCGACCGCACGCACGGGTTGGTCTTCAGTCAGCGGGTGCTGCTGGCGCTGGTCGAAAAGGGCCTCCCGCGCCAAGAGGCCTATGTGCTAGTGCAGCGAAACGCCATGCCCGCCTGGGAGGAGGGCAAGGACTTCCTGGCGCTGCTGCTCGCGGACGGCGGCGTGCGGGAGCGGCTCGACGAGCGCGAGATCCGCAGTTGTTTTGCCCTCGACGTGCACATGCAGCACGTCGACACCATCTTCCACCGTGTTTTCGGGGACTAGGCCATGGAACGTCGCGAGAAGCTCTACGAAGGAAAAGCCAAGGTCCTGTACGCCACAGACGACCCCACGCGCGTCATCCAGCATTTCAAGGACGACGCGAGCGCCTTCAACCGCAAAAAGCTCGGCACCATCGAGGACAAGGGGCCGATGAATAACCGCATCGCCAGCGTCCTCTTCGCGCGCCTGGAGGCCGCGGGGGTGCCTACGCACTTCATCGAGCGCCTCAACGATCGCGACATGCTCTGCCACAAGCTCGACATGCTGATGGTCGAGGTGGTCGTGCGCAACGTCGTCGCCGGGTCGCTGGCGCGGCGGCTCGCGATGCCCGAAGACACGCCGGTCTCCGAGCCGCTCTTCGAGCTCTATTACAAGTCCGACGAGCTGGATGACCCGCCGGTCACCGAGCAGCACGCGGTGGTCTTCGGCTGGTGCACCCGAGACCAGCTCGAGGAGATGCGTCGCGCCACCTTGAAGGTCAATGAGGTGCTCATCGGGTTTTTCGCCGAGCGCAACATTCGCCTCATCGATTTCAAGCTGGAGTTCGGTTTGGACTCCAAGGGGCGCCTGCTCCTGGGTGACGAGATCAGCCCCGACGGCTGCCGCCTGTGGGAGATGGGGACCAACAAGCGCCTCGACAAGGACCGCTTCCGCCGCGATCTGGGCGACATCGAAGAGGCCTACAAGGACATCCTGAGCCGCGTCGAGAGCTGACGTTTCACAGGGTCAGCGCCGGGTGAGCGGGCTGGTTCGCGCGAGCCAGCCCGTGAGCGCGGCGCCGTCCCGTGCGGCGAGGGTGCGCCAGGGCGCCAGCACGGGCGCCAGACGCGCCATGGCGCTCGCGGCGCTGTCCGGTAGACCCACGCAGGACGGCTCGGGCACGTCGATGGGGCGCGTGGTCGGGACGGGCCAGCCCACCTCGAGGTCGGGGTCCTCACCGTCTCGCCACCGGGGCGCGCCGCCCGAGTAGAGCTTGAGCGTCGGGGCCATCCCCATGTAGCGGCGCAGACCTGCCACCCAGGCGGCGCCGGCCTCAGCGGACACCCAGCAGGCGAGCCGGAAGACGACCCCGACGTCCTCAGGCACCAGCAGCGCGAAGTCGCCGGTGACGCCCAGCCAGACGCTCACCCACTCGCCCTCCGCCCGAGGGTAGCCAGCGGGTGGCGGCGCGTCGCGGCGGACATAGCCGCGGGCCTCCATGGCGCGTGCCACCAGCGCGGCGACCGCGTCGGGCCTGCGCTCAGCCAAGATGACCGCGGCGACGGTGGGGTGGTCGAGCATCGTCACATCGTGGCTCGGAGGGCCGCGGCGGGCAAGCGGCGCGGCCCCACTGCGCCCGAATGGCCGCGATGGGGCGGCGCCTCTGCGTTGCGGCCGGTGCGCCTGTCTGGTAGTGCTCCCAGCCCCATGGAAGCCGAAGCGCCACCCCATCGCCGCCCCAGTCTCCCGTGCGGGCCTTGACCGCACACCGCGATATCTCGGGCTTCGTCACCGGGGATGAGCGCGCGTACTACGCGGCCTTCGCTGTCGCGAGCGTCTTCACCATCGCGCCCTACTGGGCCGGCGATGTGCTGCCCTTTCAAGACTACGCCGGCAACATGAGCTACGCGGCCATCGTCGCGGGCGCGCGCGAGGCCGGCTCGGTGTTCGACCGCACCTTCGTCACCGGCAACATCTTGCTGCCGAACAGCCTGCTCTTCTACCTCTGGGGGTGGCTCGCGGCGCTCACCGGCTACGTCACGGCGGGCAAGATCCTGCTGTCCATATACGCCGTCGCGTTGCCCCTGAGTGTCGATCGCCTGCTGGTCGCCGCAGGTCACCAGCGCACCTTCGCGCTGCTGGCCTTCACCCTCGCTATCAACGGCAACCTGATGATGGGCTTCGTCGGCTTCGCGACGGCGCTGCCGCTGGCCGTCTACGCCCTGGCCCGCGCCTACCGCTACCAGAGCCACCCCACCCTCGCGTCGGGCGCCCTGGTCACGCTGCTGGCCATGCTGACCTTCCTCGGCCACGCCCAGATGTACCTGATCCTCGGCATCATCGCGGCGATCTTCATCGTCATGGCCGCGCGCTCACCCCGCGAGGTGGTGCGCCTGGCGCTCCCCTTCGCCGCCTCACTCATCCTCTTTCTGCCGTGGTTCTGGCACGAATTCATCCGTCCCGAGGACGTGTCCTCTCTCGGCGGGCGCCCGCTGGACCCCAACTACGCCCCGCTGTCTGAGAGCATGCAGCGCGTCGCCGAGTACGCGATCACCCGCTGGGGTGGCGGCTTTGACGACCGCGTCTTCGTCGGATTTCTCGCCGTCTGCGCCCTCGGGCTGCTCGATCGCCGAGGCGGCGCCAAGCCACCCGACGCGCGGAGCCCCTTCGGTCTCGAGGTCATCTCCCTCGCGCTCTTCGCCACCTACCTCGTCATCCCGGAGCACACGCAAGTCCAGGCAGCCATCGCCTCGCGCCTCGTCCCCGTCGCGCTCATCTTCGGCCTCGGCTGGCTGACCATCCCGCGCGCGCCCGCCCTGCGCGGCGTCGCCGTCTGGTCGATGATGGCGCTGGCCATCCACTTCGGCTGGGGCGCCTCCATGGCCGTCGCGCGCTTCAACCAGCGCGAGGTGGGTCCCGGCTTTCTCGCGCTCATCGAGCGGCTCCCCGAGGGGAGCCGCCTCGCCTACTTCACCGTGGACCGCTCGAGCGACGCGGTGACGGTGCTGCCCCACCAGCACCTCTACGGCTACCACTTCGGCCTCAACGGCGGCCTCGCCTATTCGGGATTTCACGCCTACGCCGGCCGCCACGCCACCTGGCGCCGCGGGCAGGAGGTCCCGTGGCCAGGGCGCGATCCTCGGGGATTCCTGCGGGCAGAGAGCGCGTGCTGGTACGACTACATGCTCATCCGCACCGCGGAGATCCCGCGCTGGCGTGAGCTGGAGCCGCGCGTGGCCTTCATCGGCTCCAGCGCGCGCTACACGCTGTGGAAGCTCGAGCACGACCAGATGAGCGCGTGCCGCACCCCGGCCGAGGACGGCGTAGCGGCTCGGACCGAAGAGGCCGCGCCCCGGGTCGTGCCGCGGACGCGCACTCGACGGCCACTCTCCGCGACCCTGGCGCCCGCCGTCGGGCACGCCCGCGGACGCACCTTGGACGGCGGGTGGCCGCCCGCGGACCGCGCCCGCTATCGAAGCCCGCCCACCCCCGACGACGAGGCCCAGCCGCCCGCGGCTCGACCTGACGAGACCGACCCATGAGCTCGACCGCCGATCCCGAACTGCTCACGATGGAGGAGGCCCTGGCCGAGGTGCCGCCTGCCCCGACCCTGGTCTGGGGTGCCGGGATGGGCCCGCTGACGTGGTCGCTGCCCGAGGGCACCCAGGTGCGCTACGCCGGGCTCGACGCTGGCGACGGGCGCGGCGTCTCGGTCCCCTACGAGGCCACCCTGGACCCGCAAATCCTGGGTGAAACCCGCCTGGTCTGCCGGATGCCTCGGTCCAAGGAGGGCCTCGCCTGGATGCTGGACCTGGCGCGGGCGCGGCTGCCGGTGGGCGGCGAGCTGTGGCTGGGCGGCCACGCCCGCGAGGGCATCCGCTCGGCGACGAAGCCCATGGAGGCCGCCATCGGCCCGGTCGTGACGGCGCGGACCAAGCGGCACGGCCGCGTCCTGCTGGCCCGAAAGCGCGCCGGTGACGCGGCGCCGGCGGTGCTCGAGTCCCACGCCCTGCGCTTCGAGGTCGCCTTCGGGCCGACGGCGCTTCAGTGCCTCACCTACCCCGAGACCTTCGCCCATGGCCGGCTCGACGAGGGGACGCGGCGGCTGCTGGCCTGGCTACAACACGCCCCGCGGGGCAAGAAGATCCTGGATCTCGGATGCGGCGCCGGGATCATCGGGTTGGCGCTGGCGACCCGCGACAACGCCAAGGCCACCCTGGTCGACGCCTCGGTCTCCGCCGCGCTCTCCGCTGAAGCCTCCATGCGCGCCAGCGGTGTCGAGGGCGCCACCGTGATGCTCGCCGACGCCGACGACGCCCCGCGCGGCCCCTTCGATCTCGTCATCACCAACCCGCCCTTTCACGAAGGGCGGGAGCAGGACCGCGGCATCGCGCGCCGCTTCGCCGCGGTCGCCGCGAGCCGACTGACCGGCGCCGGGCGCTTCGTCGCCGTGGCCAACCGGCACCTCGGCTACCGCGACGACCTCGCGCTGCACTTCCGAAAAGTCGACGTCGCCTGGGAAGACGAGCGCTACCGGATCTGGTGCTGCACCGGCCCCCGCGCCCCCATCGCCGGCTGATGGGGAGGGCGCGGGTCCGGCGAGACTACCTGGAGCGCCTGGAGCCCTTGGACTGCGCCGGCGCGCAGGTGGCCTGACAGGCCTCGAGCGACTCGAAGAGCGTGTAGCCCTGCGCCTCGCAGCCGCTGACCGTCTGGCAGGTGCCCCCGATGACGGCGGCGCCCAGCACGGCGTCGCAGGGGCCGAAGAAGACGCCGCCCAGCTCTTGGCAAAGCGGCTCTCCACACTCCCAGCCGCAGGTGCCGCTCTCGCAGGTCGCGTAGCCGACGCACAGGATGTGCACCCACTCGTTGTTTTCCGCCGAGCAATCCGACAGCTCAAAGCAGGCGCCGAAGTCGCGGCAGAAACCCTGGGCCGCGCAGTATTGCTCGGCGCCGCAGTCCTTCTCGCCCTCGCAGGGGACGCGGCACTTGCCCGGGATGTCGGCGATGAAGGGCGACACGTCGGTGCAGGTGAGCTCTGGCGCGCACACGGTCTGAGCCCAGGGCGGGGTGAAGCCTCCGCAGGACTCGCCCTCGGTGGCGAAAGGCACGCACTCGCCGACCGCCTCGTCCTGGGTGGTGCGGCACCACTCGCCCTTCGCGCACTCGACGCCGTCGAGGCAGTTCGTCTCGTTGCCGCCCGCGATCCGGCACTCCCCGCCGTCGGAGCAGTACTGGTCGAGCCCGCACTCCTCGTCGGCTGCGCAGGGCTGGCAGACCTGCTGCCCGAGCTCGTCGGTGTGCTCGGCGAAGCAGCCACCGCAGAAGTTGCTCACGCAGGTGCCGTCGGTGCAGGTGTC
>CAZNZH010000016.1:9691-18074 GCA_964577445.1 uncultured Myxococcales bacterium | reverse complement strand
ATCGAGGACCGTCTCGCCCGCCGCGCTCAACCGCGCGACCTCCTCGTCCAGCCGCTTGGTCCCCGCGTTGATGGTGCGACCGAAGCGCTTCTCCTCCTCCAAGACGATGCGCTGCACGGTCTCGCGGCCCTCGACGAGCTCGGGATACACGTCGCCCATGCGCTCGATGACGTGGGCGGTGGTGTCCACCAGAAAGGGCTCGTCGATGCCCAAGATCCGCCCAAAGCGGATCGCGCGCCGCATCACGCGACGCAGGACGTAGCCGCGGCCCTCGTTGTCCGGGTAGATGCCGTCGGCGACCAAGAACGCCGTGGCGCGGCTGTGATCGGCGATGACCCGCAGCGCGGTGTCCGTGCGCTCGTCTTGGCCGTAGGTCACTCCCGCGCGCTTGGCGACGCGCTCCATGATCGGCATGAAGAGGTCGGTCTCATAGTTCGAGGTCTTGCCCTGCAGCACCGCCGTGATCCGCTCAAGGCCCATGCCCGTGTCGATCGAGGGCTTGGGAAGCGGCGAGAGCGTCCCGTCCTCGGAGCGGTCGTACTGCATGAACACGAGGTTCCACAGCTCGAGATAGCGGTTGTCCGCGGCGGGGTCGCCGAAGGGCAGCTCGAGGCCGCCCGACATCCCGGGGCCCAGGTCGATGTAGATCTCCGAGCAGGGACCGCAGGGTCCGGTGTCCCCCATGGACCAGAAGTTCTCGGGATCCCGATGAATCCTGGCCTCCGGCACACCGATCACGTCGCGCCAGAGGGCATAGGCCTCCTCGTCGTCCGGGTGGACGCTGACGTGCAGCTTATCGCTCGGCAGCGCGACGACCTTGGTGAGGAACTCCCACGCCATGCGCACGGCGTCTTCTTTGAAGTAGTCGCCGAAGCTGAAGTTGCCGAGCATCTCGAAGAGGGTGTGGTGCCGCGGCGTGCGGCCGACATTTTCGAGATCGTTGTGCTTTCCGGACACGCGCAGGCAGCGCTGACACGACGCCGCCCGCGGGTACTCCACGGGGCGCGCGCCGACGAAGAGGTCCTTGAACTGCACCATCCCGGCGTTGACGAAGTAGAGGGTCGGGTCGTCCGGCGGGATGAGCGCGTAGCTCTTCACGACGCGGTGGTCGCGGCCCGCGAAGAAGTCCAGGAAGGCCCGACGAATCTCGTGGGCGGTGCGGGGGCTGGCAGTCGTCTCGGGCACGCGGCTCTCCTTCGGCGTCAGGGGGCGCTCTGAGACGCGGGATTGTGGCAATGCGGCGACGCAGGTCAACCACGGAGTCTCCGGCCGCTTGTCCTACCCGACGCCGATGCCCTCGAACTTCATCCGCAAGTCCGCGGCGTTGGTGGCGTTGAGCAGGGCCTCTTCCTGGCTGATGCGGCCCGCCTTCCACAGCCCATGCAGCGCTTGATCGAAGGTCTGCATGCCGTAGCTCCCGTGGCCCTGCGCGATGGCCGTAGGCAGCTCATGGGTCCGGTTCGGATCCGCGATCAGATCCCGGATGAACTCGGTCTGAATCAGCAATTCACACGCCGCCACGCGGCCGCCGTCCAGCGTCCGAACCAGGCGCTGGCTCGCGATAGCCTTCAAGATCGACGCGAGCTGCGTGCGAATCTGACTCTGCTGAAAGGGCGGGAAGAGCCCGATCATCCGGCTGATCGTCTCCATGGCGTCGACGGTGTGCAGGGTGGCCAAGACGAGGTGGCCCGTCTCCGCCGCGTGGAGCGCGGTCTCTATGGTCTCAAGATCACGCAGCTCGCCGATGAGGATGACATCCGGGTCCTGGCGCAGCGCCGCCCTCAGGGCGCGCCCGAAGCTGCGCGTGTCTCGGCCCACCTCGCGCTGATTCACCACCGAGCGCCGATCTTCGAAGGTGAACTCGATGGGATCCTCGATGGTGAGAATGTGGCAGGCCCGGTTCTGGTTGATGTGCTCGATCATCGCGGCGAGCGTCGTCGACTTGCCCGAGCCCGTCGCGCCGGTCACCACGATCAGCCCGCGCTGCGACAGCGCCACCCTGCCGAGGATCGGCGGCAACTTCAGCTCGTCGAAGCCCAAGATCCGCGGCGGGATATGCCGCAGCACCAACCCGATATCTCCCCGCTGTTGGAACGCGTTGACGCGAAACCGCCCCACACCGGCGAGCGTGTAAGCGAAGTCCGCCTCCTGGGTGTCGTTGAACTGCGCGACGTCATCCCGACTCGCCAGGACCCCCAGCCACCGCGACAGCATGTCCGCCGTCACCGGCTGCACGCCCTTCTGGGTCACCATCGCCCCGTCTTTCCTGAAGTACGGGGGCTTGGCCACCTTTAGATGGATATCCGAGATGCCGTGCTTGACGGCGAACTGGAGGATTTGGTCGATCTCCATCGCGTGCTCGCCATGTTCGTTCGGAGCGGAGCGGTCGCGATCGCCACGCGACCGCCCGGGCTGGACTCTAGCACCGCGCCCGCGTCTTCAATACCGACTCGGTCCCCGCGGCGTTACGCCTCGGCTTGCGGAGCCATCGGAGCTTTGCCGAGGCCATGCTTGTCGAGGATCGCCTGCTCGATGACGTTCGCCATCTCGGGGTTTTCGGCCAGCATCTTCTTGGCGTTCTCGCGCCCCTGCCCGAGCCGCTCGCCCTGATACGAGAACCAGGAGCCGGACTTCTCGATGATCCCGAGATCGGAGCCCATGTCGACCAGCGTGCCTTCGCGGCTGATGCCCTCGCCGTACATGATGTCGAACTCGACCTCGCGAAAAGGCGGCGACAGCTTGTTCTTCACCACCTTCACCCGCGTCCGGTTACCCATGACGTCGGTGCCCTCTTTGATCGCCCCGATGCGCCGGATGTCCAGGCGCACCGACGAGTAGAACTTCAGCGCGTTGCCGCCGGTCGTCGTCTCGGGGTTGCCGAACATCACGCCGATCTTCATGCGGATCTGATTGATGAAGATGACGCACGCCTGGCTCTTCGAGATCGAGCCGGTCAGCTTTCGCAGCGCCTGCGACATCAGGCGCGCGTGCAGACCCATGTGGCTGTCGCCCATCTCGCCTTCGATCTCGGCCTTGGGAACCAGCGCGGCCACGGAGTCGATCACCAAGACGTCGATGGCGTTGGACTTGACGAGCATGTCGACGATCTCGAGCGCCTGCTCGCCAAAGTCGGGCTGCGAGATGAGCAGCTCGTCGGTCTTCACGCCCAGCTTGCGCGCGTAGTTGATGTCGAGCGCGTGCTCGGCGTCGATGAAGGCGGCGACGCCGCCCGCGCGCTGCGCGTTCGCGACGGCATGGAGCGCCAAGGTGGTCTTGCCGGAGGACTCCGGGCCGTAGATCTCGACGATGCGGCCCTTCGGGAGGCCGCCGGTCCCCAGGGCGATGTCGAGGCCGAGCGATCCGGTCGGGATCGTCGCGATCTTCCCGTGGAGGAGATCGTCGGCGCCCAGCCGCATGATGCTGCCCTTGCCGAACTGTCGCTCGATCGATGACACGGTCAGATCGATGGCTTTGTCCTTCGCGGTGTCTCGGCTCATGTAGATTCCTCGTGTGGGGTGTTCAGTGCCCGCCCGCGGCGTGGTGGGGTGGCCGGGTGAGCGTTCGCTCGACTCCGCTCAGTGTTGACGCAGCACTGAACACTTGTCAAGCAGATCTATCGAGCCCATGTCGTCTGACGAGGTCGAGCGCGGCGAACGCGCTGAGGCGGCGATTTCGCTCCCGGTCGAAGGGCAGGTTGAGCAGCCGATGCTCGGTGCCCGACGCGGCGGCCAGCGCGATGTGGACGGTGCCCACGGGCTTGTCCGCGGTGCCGCCGCCCGGCCCCGCGATCCCCGTGATCCCCACGCCCATGTCGCTGCCGGCGCTCTGACGGATGCCCTCCGCCATGGCCCGCGCGCAGGCCTCGCTGACCGCGCCGTGCTCCGCCAGCAGCGCCTGGCTCACCCCCAGCCGCCGCGTCTTGGCGTCGTTCGAGTACGTCACCGCCGCCTCGATCAGCACCTGAGACACCCCCGCCACCTCGGTGAGCATGGCCGTCGCGAGCCCGCCGGTGCAGCTCTCCGCGAGCGCCAGCGTCGCCTCGTGGCGGACCAACTGGGCCACGACCGCGGCGGCCAGCGTGCCGTCGGCCGACTCGCTGAAGACGATGGGCCCCAGGAGCCCCCGCACGACGCTCGACAGGGCCTGTAGCCGGCTCACGCGGGCCGCCGCGTCCGCGTCCTCGACGTGCAGCGTGACCTGGATCGTCGGGAAGTGTGCGCGGTAGGCGATGCGCAGACCGGGGCCGCGAGGCAACGGGTCGAGCAGCGTCGCGACCTGGGACTCCGTCTTGCCGAAGGTCTTGAAGGTGTGGCTCTGCCGCGGCCCCGCGGGCACGCGCTCGGCCAACCAGGGCAGCAGATAGTCCTCGGCCAGGGCGTCGACCTCCCGCGGGACGCCCGGAAAGAAAAAAAACGTGGTGCCGCCTACCAAAAAGAGAACACCCGGGGCTGTGCCCGCGCGGTTGCGTAGCGCGTCCGCGCCGTCGGGCAGTAGGGCCTGCCGCCGATTGTTCGCCGTCATCGGGTGGCCGCGCTCAGCGAGGCGTCGCGCGATCAGCGCCAAGGTCGGGGCGTCTTCGCGCAGGCCCACGCCGGCAAACGACGCGGCCGCCGCGATGGTGACGTCGTCCTCGGTCGGGCCGAGCCCGCCGGTCACCAGCACGAGGTTGGCGCGGGACGCCGCCAGCGCAAAGGCCGCGACGATCTCCGAGACCTCATCGCGCACCGTCTGCCCGGCCCCAAACCCGAGCCCGCGCGCCCGCAGCAGCCGGCCGAGCCGCGCGGTGTTGGTATCGGCGAGGTCGCCGTTGAGCAGCTCGTCACCGATCGTGATGATCTCCGCGCGGATCAAGGCGCGGCGGCGCGCTTGGCGCTGGCCGCGACCTGCTCGGCGAGGCCGGCGCTGTCCGCCTCACCCTTCGGCCCCACCGCGGTGATGGTCACCATGACGCCTTGGGCGACCAGGGCGACCATCTCCACGCCCACCTCGCGGTCGTTTGCGGTCAGGGTGCCGGTGAGGCGGCGGCCCTTGAAGCCCGCCGCGTTCGACCAGTCCGCGCCCAGCGCGAGGGAGAGCTGGCTGCCGGTCTCCTTGGACGCGCTCACGATGTTGTCGCGGATGCGCTCCCACGCGATGGTCTCGACGCTGGCCGGCCCCTCTTCGATGGCCACGACGAGCAGCGCGAAGGGGATCGCCTTTTGGGGGTCTGGCGCGCGCTCGAGCACGACGACCGCCGAGTCACCGCGGGTGGTCTCCCACGACGGCGCGGTCACGGTGACACCGCCCAGCGCGTCGAGCTTCACCGTCTTGTCGAGCGCGGGGACGGCGGCCAGCGCGCCGACCGACAGCAGCGTGGGAAGCAGAAGGGCTGTGAGCCGTGTGATGGTCTGTTTCATCGTAGCCTCATCGCTCAAGGATGGTTTGAAGTCGTATCCCACGGGCGACGGGGGCGATCAACCCTGGGCGGCGTTCGACCGGAGCGACGCGTAGAGCGCCAGGTAGCGGGCTGCCGGGGCCGCCCAATCGACCGGACGGGCCCGGGCGCGCTGGCGGGCGGCCGCGACCGCGACCGGGTCGTCGAAGAAGCCGACGGCGCGCCCTAACGCGTGGCGCAGCGCGTCTGCGGTCGCGTCTTCGAACACGAACCCGACCCCGCCCTGCTCCACGTCGTCGACCGTGTCGCGCAGGCCGCCCGTCGCCCGCACCAGGGGCAGCGCGCCGGCCCGCATGGCGTGGAGCTGTGTCATCCCGCACGGCTCGAAGCGGCTGGGCACGCACACGACGTCGGCGGCCTGAAACACGCGCTCGGCCAGCGAGACGTCGAAGCCGTGGACGAAGGCGAAGGCCCCCGGGTAGGCGGCGCCGAGGCCTGTGAACATGTCGACCAGCGAGGCGTCGCCGGTGCCCACGACCAACGCGCAGGCGCCCCGCTCGAGCGCGGACGCGATCGCCTGGGCGAAGAGGTCCAGCCCCTTCTGGTCGGTCAGGCGCGACACGACCGCGAAGAGGGGGCCGCGGGCGGGGTCGAGCCCCAGCTCCTCACACAGCGCCGCCTTTCGCGCGGGGCGCTCCGACTCGGCCGGCGGCTCGCCCTCGGTGTCCACGCCGTTGACGATGCCGGTGAGGTCCGCCGCCCGCCACCGGAGCAGCGGCGCCAGGCCAAAACCGTGAGCGTCTTCCTGGATCTCGCGAGCGTAGGTCGGGCTGACCGTGGTCACCGCGTCGGCGTGCTGGATGCCCGCCTTGAGCGGGTTCACCGCGCCCCAGTGCAGGACGCCGTCCATCGCCGCCATGGACGCGGGCAGGCCGGTGAGGTGAAACCCGGCCTCCGGGAAGGCGCCCTGGTAGGCCAAGTTGTGGATGGTCGTGACGAGGCGCGGGCGGCCGGCACCCTGGGCCACGAGGAGCGGGGCGACGAGGCCGGCGTGCCAGTCGTGGAGGTGGACGATCGCGGGCGGGTCCGCGGCGAGCAGCGCGGCCACCGCGCGGGCGAAGGCACAGAAGCGGATCGGGTTGTCCGGGTACGCGCCGCCGGGCGGGCCGTACAGGTGCGGGCGGTCAAACCAGGCGGCCTCCGACAGCAGCGTCACGGAGACCCCGTGGACCTGGCCGTCGTGACGCGAGAACGCCGCGCCACCAAAGGGCATCTGGATCCGCGGCCCCGGCTGCGCGGCCGCGCCCAGGGCGTCGACGGCCTGCCGATAGCCCGGCAAGATCACGCGGACGCTCGCCCCCAGCGCCACCTGCGCTCGCGGCAACCCCGCCAGCACCTCGCCGAGGCCCCCGCTGTGCGCCAGGCCGGCGAGCTCGCCCGCGACATGGATGATCTTCAAGGGACTGCCCACCCTGTCAGAACGCGTACCCGTTGGGGACGGTCGCGAGGCGCTTCACCACGATGATGCCGTCGCGCACCGTGATGACGTCGTCTTCGTATTCCCACAGGCCGGACTCGTTGATGAGGCGCACATGGGCCCCCACCCGCGCGTCCCGGTCGATGATGACGTTGCGCAGCTCGCTGTCGTGCCCAATGCCGAGCGGCACGCGGCCCTCGCGCACATGTTCCTGGATGTCGTAGGTCCCCGCCCCGTTCATCACCACGCGGTCCAGGTGGACGCCGGGGGCGATGATGCTGCGAATCCCGACCACGGATTGCCGCAAGATCGCGCCGTCGCCGACGATCGAGCCGTCGGAGAGCATGGCGCGATCGATGTGCGCGGCGCCGATCTTGGCTGGCGGCAAAAATCGCGCGCGCGAGTAAAAGGGCCGCCGCTCGTCGAACAGGTTGAAGGCCGGGACGGGGTCGGTCAGGTCGAGGTTGACGCGGTGGTAGCTCTCGATGGTCCCGACGTCCTCCCAGTAGCCGGAAAACGGGTGACAACGCAGCCGCCGGGTGCCGACGCAGCCAGGCAGGATGTGCTTACCGAAATCGTCGCGCGGGTCGGCCGCGAGGAGCTCCGCCAAGACACTCGCCCGAAACGCGTAGATGCCCATGGACGCGAGGTGCGTCAGGGGGCCGCGCGCGTCCGGGACGGCGAAGCGATCGAGCACCTCGGGGTCGTTGGGCTTCTCAGCGAACTCGGTGATCCAGCAGTCGCTGTCGACGCGCATCACCCCGAACCGCGTGGCGCTGTCGCGGTCGACGCGGGTCGCCGCGATGGTGACGTCGGCGCCGGCCTGGCGGTGCCCCAACACCAGCTCGCGCA
This sequence comes from uncultured Myxococcales bacterium, assembly GCA_964577445.1. GTDB lineage: Bacteria > Myxococcota_A > UBA9042 > PHBI01 > JACKFB01 > JACKFB01. The sequence continues at coordinate 10,371 of CAZNZH010000016.1, read as the reverse complement.
GGTCCATCGTGTAGACCTGATCGCCCGACAAGATGAGGACGTCGTCCTCGTCGGTCGCCTCAAACCGGTGCAGCATCTTGCGCACCGCGTCGGCGGTGCCCTGGTACCAATCGCTCGCCGCGTCGTCCACGCGGTCCGCGTCGGAGTCGCTGTGGTCGCTGAGCTCGGCCGCCAGCAGGTTCACATAGCCGCGGGTGAAGTGGTCAAAGCGGTAGGCGTTCGACACATGGCGGTGCAGCGACGCCGACTGATACTGCGTGAGCACGTTGATGCGGACGATGCCCGCGTGCAGGCAGTTGGAGATCGGGATGTCGACCAGCCGGTACTTGCCCGCGAAGGGGACAGCCGGCTTGGCCCGCTCGATGGTGAGCGGCTTGAGGCGGGCGCCCTGACCACCGCCTAAGATGACCGCGATGACTCGTTTCATGGGGTCCCCGCAGGTGAGCCGCCGCCCGCGCCGGCGCGGGCCCTCAAGTGTTTCCGGTCGACAACGCCTCTAGGATCGCCAGCAGCTCGGCCTCAGGATCGCTCAGCTCGGCGGGCTCGTCGTCGGAAAACTCCGGGTTCGCGTTCCAGCCGAGATACACGCCCTTGGCCTTGTCGGACTTCGACTCGAGGATCCACGACACGCGGTTGATCAGGTCGACCTGAAGCGGCACGACCTGCACGCCCGTGACCAC
>CAZNZH010000016.1:0-9681 GCA_964577445.1 uncultured Myxococcales bacterium | reverse complement strand
GTCGCGCGGAACGCTCGTCGCGTCGAGGCTGAGCACCAGCTCGGGCCGCGCGCCGGTGATGGTCACGTCCTCCAGCTCGAGCTTCCCGTAGAGCTTGACCAGCGCCTCGGCCCCCTTCTGGCTGGACGTGCGCACCCGGTGCTCGACGCGGTGCATCAAGCTGGGGTCCGCGTCGGCGTTCAGCAGCGCCTGGATCGACCGCCGGTCCTCGATCTGTCGCCACTCGCGCGGCGCCGGCAGCATGCTCTCGTAGGCCTGCCACTTGCGGTCCTCGCGGGTCACGAAGAGCGTCTCGAGCCCCACGGACGCCCGGATGCGGTCCTCGACGCCTCGCGGGCGCGCGGGCAAGTAGAACACGAGGTCCCGGTTGGTCCCGCCGGTGCGCCGCCCCACGTACTGCCCGTCCCGCGCCCGCACGATCTCGCGCACGCGGTTCTCGACGTGGTTGAGGCGCGCGGCCTCCTCCTCCGTCGGCAGCCCGTCCTCGTTCTTCGTGGCCATGGGGATGCGCACGCCGAGGTACCAGGGCTGGTCCTTCATGGGGAAGTCCTCGGCGTGACCGAGATCCAAGACGATGTCGAACGGCACGTCGTCTTCGACGCGGCGCCACATCTCAAACATCGGGGCGTAGGACATGCGGGTCGCCTCCTCGGCGCGCACGATTAACAGAGCAGGTGAGGCTATTCCACCACGAAGGCACACGGGCATCCAGGCGTGCGGCGTCCCGCGACCCGCCTCGGGTGATTGCGGGCGCGCGGCTACTGGTGAATCGAGCGGCGGTCGACGTCCAGCGCCGCTTCGCGCACGATCTCCGCCAAGGTGGGGTGCGCGTGGCAGGTCCGGGCCACATCCTCCGCGCTGGCGCCCATCTCGATGGCGAGCACGATCTCGGCGATCAGATCGCCGGCCTGGACCCCCAAGATGTGCGCGCCCAGGACGCGATCGGTCTCGGCGTGCGCGAGGATCTTCACCAGCCCGGTCCGCTCGCCGAGGCCCATGGCGCGCCCGTTGTGGTTGTACCTGAAGCGCCCGCGCTTGAAGGGCACGCCGGCCTCCTCGAGCTGCTCCTGGGTGCGCCCGACGCTCGCGATCTCGGGGTGCGTGTAGATCACGCCCGGGATGGCGTCGTAGGTCACGTGGCCCTGACCGCCCGCCAGCAGCTCGGCTACCGCGATGCCCTCATCGGACGCCTTGTGCGCCAGCATCGGCCCGGCGATCACGTCGCCGATCGCGAAGACGCCCGCCACGCTGGTCTGGTAGTCCGCGCCGACCTTGATGCGGCCGCGCTCGTCGCGCGCGATCCCCGCCTCCTCGCAGCCGAGCCCGTCGGTGAACGCCCGCCGCCCGATGGCGACCAACACGCGATCGCACTCGACGGTCTTCTCCGCGCCGCCCGCCCGCTCTTTATAGCCGACGCTGACTCGCTTTTTCGTGATCTTCGCCGAGCCGACCGCCGCGCCCGTAACGAACTCCATGCCCTGCTCGGCGAAGACCTTGCGCGCCATCTTCGCGATCTCGACGTCGGTGCCCGGCAAGATCTCGTCAAGGTACTCCAAGACCGTGACCTTGCTGCCCAACCGCAGCCACACCGAGCCCAGCTCGAGGCCGATGACCCCCGCGCCCACGACGACCAAGCGCTCGGGCACCGCTTCGAAAGACAGCGCCTCGGTCGACGAGACCACACGCTCCCCGTCGAAATCCACGCCCCGGAGCGGCGCCGGCTCCGAGCCGGTCGCGATGACGATCGCGTCGGTCTTCAGCTCACGCTCGCCGCCAGCGCCGGTCACGATGACCGTCTCGGCGTCTTTGACCCGCCCCAGCCCGCGCACGTCGGCGATCTTGTTCTTCTTGAAGAGCATCGGGATGCCGCCGACCAGCTCGGCGACGATGCCGCGCTTTCGCTCCATCATCCGCCCGAGATCCAGCTTCACCTTGCCGACCTCCACGCCGTGGACGCTGAGGTCGTGCTGGGTCGCCGCGTAGCGCGCCGATGACTCCAGCAGCGCCTTGGACGGGATGCAGCCCACGTTCAGGCAGGTGCCGCCGAGGGCCTCATCCTTCTCGACGCAGGCGACCTTCAGCCCGAGCTGCGCCGCTCGAATCGCGCACACATAGCCGCCGGGCCCGGAGCCGATGACGACGAGATCGTACCGGATCTGCTCTTTGTCTTTGGACATCTCAGCTCCCCTTTGTTCCGCCCTCTGTCCCGTTCGGGTGACTTGCGGAGCGGCCGCCGCTCCGGTCAGACGCCCAGCAGCAGCCGCTCGGGGTCCTCGACCAGCTCTTTGATGCGCACCAGGAAGCTCACCGCCTCGCGCCCGTCGACGATCCGGTGATCGTAGGTGAGCGCCATATACATCATCGGGCGGATGACCACCTGGCCCTTCAACGCGATGGGGCGCTCCGCGATCTTGTGCAGCCCCAGGATCGCCGACTGCGGCGGGTTCACGATGGGCGTCGACAGCAGCGACCCGTAGACCCCGCCGTTGGAGATCGTGAAGGTCCCTCCCGTCAGGTCTTCCATCGTGAGCTTGTTGTCGCGAGCGCGCTCGGCGAGATCGGCCACCGCCTTCTCGAACTCAGCAAACCCCAGGCGATCCGCGTCGCGCACTACCGGCACGACCAGCCCGCGCCCGCCACCGATCGCCACGCCGATGTCGTAGTAGTCCTTGTAGACGATGGTCTCGCCGCGCACCTCGGCGTTGACCGCCGGGAAGGCCTCAAGCGCCTCGACGGCCGCCTTGGCGAAAAACGACGTGAAGCCCAGCCTGATGCCGTGGCGCGCCACGAAGTCCTCCTGGTAGCGCTTTCGCAGCGCCATCACGGCCGTCATGTCGACCTCGTTGAAGGTCGTGAGCAGCGCCGCGTTCTGCTGGGCGCCGACGAGGTTTTCGGCGATCCGGGCCCGCAGCCGCGACATCGGCACCACGCGCTCGCGCTGACCCGCGGGCACGCTCGGCTGGCTCGGCGCCGGCTTCGCCTTGGACTCCGCGGGCTTCGCAGCCGCCGGGGCGCCGCCGCCGGCCTCGGCGCCGGCGACCGCGCGCAGCACGTCCTCTTTGAGGATCCGCCCGTCCCTGCCCGAGCCCCTCACCGCGCTGGCCTTCAGGCCGTGCTCAGCCAGGAGCCGCCTCACCGCCGGCATCATCGCCGCCTCACCGCCCGCCGGCGCGCTCGCCGCCGCCTCCGCGGGTGAGATCAGCGCCCCGTCGCTCTTTTCAGCAGGCGCCGCCTCGGTCTTTGCCGCCTCCTCGGCCGGCTTCGGCGCCTCGACCGCGGCCGGGGCCGCCGCGCCCTCGCCCGCCGACGCGTCGATGCGCGCGATGACCGCGCCGACCGCCACCTCGGCCCCCTGCGCCGCGACCAGCTCCGCGATCACGCCCGCCGACGGCGACGGCACGTTCATCGTGATCTTGTCCGTCTCCAGCGCCACCAGGTCCTGGTCCGCCTCCACGTAGTCCCCAGGCTTCACCAGCCACTCAAGGACGATCGCCTCGCTGATCGACTCGCCGAGGTTCGGCACCTTCACGTCTACCGCCATTAGGACACTCCATTCCCGAAGATACTGCTGAGCAGCGACTCCTGCTCGATACGATGGGCCTTGGGCGACCCGGTGGCCGGGCTCGCGCTGGCGTCCCGGCTGACCCACCGCAGCTTCGGCCCCGCGGCGAACATCCGCGTAAAGTAGGGGTGCAGGAACGACTGCGCCCCCATGTTCTGCGGCTCTTCCTGACACCAGATGACCTCGCTCACCCCCTTCTTTCCGCCGAGCGCGCTCAGGGCCGCCGTCACCTCGCCCTCGGGGAACGGGTAGAGCTGCTCGACGCGAATCAGCGCCGTCTTGGTGTCGCCGCGCTCTTCACGGCGCTCGAGCAGGTCGTAGTAGATCTTCCCGCTGCACAAGACGGCGCGGTCCACGGCCTTCAGATCCCCAAGCAGCTCCTCGGGGATCACCCGGTGAAAGCGCCCGCTGGTGAAGTCGGCCATCACCGAGACCGCGCGCTTATGCCGCAGCAGGCTCTTCGGCGTCATCACGATGAGGGGCTTTCGCCAGGCGCGCACGACCTGCCGGCGCAGCATGTGGAACATCTGCGCCGGCGTGGTGACGTTGGTCACCTGGATGTTGTCCTCGGCGCAGAGCTGCAAAAAGCGCTCCAGGCGCGCTGACGAGTGCTCGGGCCCTTGGCCTTCGTAGCCGTGCGGCAGCAGCATCGTGAGGCTCGACAGGCGGCTCCACTTGTCCTCGCTGGCCGAGATGAACTGGTCGATCATCACCTGGGCGCTGTTTACGAAGTCGCCGAACTGCGCCTCCCAGATGATGAGGCCCTCGGGGCAATCGAGGGAGTAGCCGAACTCGAAGCCCAGCACGGCCACCTCAGACAGCAGGCTGTTGTAAATCTCGAAGCGCGCCTGGTTGGGGCTCACGTTGTCGAGCGGTGTGTATCGCTCGCCCGTCTCCACGTCGGTCAGCACCGCGTGGCGGTGGCTGAAGGTGCCGCGCTGCACGTCCTGCCCACTGATGCGCACCGGGTACCCGTCCAGCACGAGGGAGCCATAGGCCAGCAGCTCGCCCATACCCCAGTCGAGCGTGCTCTGCGGGTCTTCGAGCGGCTCGACCCGCTTGGCGAACAAGCGCTCCAGCTTGGGGTGGACGTGGAAGCCCTCGGGCACCTTGACCATACCGGCGATGACCTCGCGAAAGCGCGCGTCCGAGATCGACGTGTCCGCCTCGGGCGTCTCCTTGTCCGGCCCTCCCCTGTATCGCCCCTGCCACACGCCGCGCAGGCTCTCGTCGGGAGGCTCGACCTTCACGGCCGCCGAGCGCGCGATCTCGAGGCTCTCGTCGAGCTCGCGCTGCTTACGCTGGAAGATCTCCTCGGCCTGGCCGGGCTCGACCATCCCCCGGTCGACCAGCATCTTCCCGTAGACCACGTGCACGGCCGGGTGCGCCGCGATCTCGCGGTACATGACCGGCTGCGTGAAGGTCGGCTCGTCGCCCTCGTTGTGGCCGTGGCGACGGAAGCAATACATGTCGATGACGACGTCGCCGTGGAAGGTCTGGCGGTACTCCGTGGCGACCTGGGCGGCGTGGATGACCGCCTCCGGGTCCTCGCCGTTCACGTGGATGATCGGGCAGCCGACCATGCGCGCCAACGCTGTGCAGTACTGGCTGGAGCGCGCGTCGTGCGGGTCGGTCGTGAAGCCGATCTGGTTGTTGATGACCAGATGGATGGTGCCCCCGACCTGGTAGGCGCCGAGGTTCATCATGTTGAAGGTCTCGGCGACGACGCCCTGGCCGGCGAAGGCCGCGTCCCCGTGGATGAGCACCGGCAGCACCCGCCTGCGCTCCGCGTCGCCGTGGCGGTCTTGCTTGGCCCGCACCCGGCCGATGACGACCGGGTTCACGGCCTCCAGGTGGCTGGGGTTGAAGGCCAGCGAGAGGTGAACCGAGTGGCCGAATCGGGTGACGACGTCCGAGGAGTGCCCCAGGTGGTACTTCACGTCGCCGCGCCCCATCATCCCCTGGGGATCCGCGTCGTCGAACTCGCGAAAGACCCAGCGCGGCTCTTTGCCGAGGATGTTGACCAGCATGTTGAGGCGGCCGCGGTGGGCCATGCCGAAGACGACCTCCGTGACGCCCACCTTCGCGGCGTCCTCGATCATCAGCGCCAGCGTGGGGATGATCGACTCGGCCCCCTGAAGCGAGAAGCGCTTCGAACCGCGGTACTTGTTGTGGAGGAAGTCTTCGAAGGCCTCGGCGCTGGTCAGCTTTTCGAGGATGAAGACCATCGTGTCGCGGTCGAGCACGCAGTGGCTGCGCGTGCGCTCGAAGCGCTCCTGCAGCCACTCTTTGATGCGCGTGTCGTGGATGTGCATGGACTCGACGCCGATGGTGCGCGAGTAGGTCTCGCGCAGGTGCGCCACGAGCTCGCGCAGGGTCAGCCGCTCGGGTCCCTTGAGGAAGACCGTGCGGAAGGTCCGGTCGAGGTCCGCCTCGGTGAACCCCCAGTAGAGCGGGTCCAGCTCGGGGTGGTCGGGGCGCTTCCACAGGCCGAGCGGGTCCAGGCGCGCCGCGAGGTGGCCGCGGACCCGGTAGGCATTGATCAGTTGGAAGATGTGCCCCTGCGCGCTCACCACCTCGGAGTCGCGGTCGTGGGCGGCGTGCCCGTTTCGCGTCGCCCGGTCGAAGATGCTGTGCGTGGCGAAGCCCGGCTCGCTGACCGGCACGGGGCCTTCGGCCCAGGCCGCGCCTTCGCGCTCGAAGTACTCGCGAAAGCTGGCGTCGACCGAGGTGGGGTCCGCTCGAAACCGACGCAGCATCTCTTCGAGATACCAAGCATTCGCGCCGTGCAGCGCTGTATCGGTGGGTCGTTCCATCCGGATTCTCGGCTCCTCGTTGACGTGGCTGGTCCGTGGCTGGCACCGCCGCGCTGCTCGCATCTTGGCCCGTGTCGGCGTTTTCCGGCCGGTCCCGCACCGGCCTCGCCTCCGAAAGACGCCCCCGTCGGCCCCGGTCGGAGCGGCACACACGATAGTCCCCACCGCCCAGAGCGGCAAGGGAAGCCGTCCAGAGTCGCGCCGTTTGCGTGGGCTCCGGCTCCCGAATTCCCGCGGGTCACGCAACTTTCATCGGAGACGTGGAAAGGAGTCGGCGCCTCCGCTAGGATGCGCCGCATGCGTACACTAACTCTGTCGTTTCTAGCCCTGGCCTTCACCGCGTGCGGTGGCGGCTCGACCCCCACCAACCAGCCCGACGCCGACGCGGTCGCCGAGACGGACACCGGCGGCGACGTCGCGACCGACGGCAGCGACGCGGGTGACGCGGGTGACGCCCTGCCCGACGCGGACGCCGGCGGCGACGGCGAGGTCGCGGACACCGCGGACACCGCGGACGGCGCGGACGCGGTCGCCGACGCGGACGCGGACGCGGACGCGACGCCAGACAGCGCCGACGCTGAGGACGCCGAGGTCATCGAGGAGGTGGTCGACTGCACGAAGCTGGCCAACGCCTGTGACGCGGCCAACGAGAAGCGCTGCGCGCCGAGCGGCCCGGTGGCTGCCCAGCAGTGCGTGCTGAAGTCGGGCTGCTTGCAGTGGCTGGACGCGGAGATCTGCGAGGAGACCAACCTCTGCACCGGCAAGCCCGACCTCTGCGTGGACGGCGCGTGTCAGCCCGACGGCGACCCGGACGCCTCCTGCGACACCCCGTTGGGGGAGTGCACCGCGAACCTGTGCGACGCGGCGACGGGCAACTGCCAGCTCCAGGCCGGTGGTGACTTTGAGGCCTGCGACGATCACAACGTCTGCACGGACGCCGATCTCTGCTTCGACGGCGAGTGCACCGGCGAGCTGAGCTGCCCCAAGGCATGCAACCTCGACACCATCGGCTGTAACGAGGTGGGAAACCTCACGCTCAGCGTCGGCGGGACCGCGGTCATGAACGCGTACGGCTGCGACGGCGCCGGCGAGGGCTACGGCGGCTCCGAGCAGGCGATGCAGATCTCGAACAAGTCCGGCTCGGCGTGCGGCGACTTCCAGATCTCGGTCGAGCTGGCCGACCCGAAGAAGGCGGGGACGGCGTTCGCGGACGTGATGCTGCTCGACAAAAAGCAAGGCGCCTGCTGGCCGGACGACTGCATGGCGGCCGGGTTCATGGACGCGAACGGGCGCGGGCTGCTGGAGACCAACCTCGCCGTGGGGACCGATTACATCGTCGTGGTCGACGGTCGCGAGCTCTTCAGCGGCGACGTGCGTGTGGTGGCGAACTGCTGCGGTGGCAACCCGCGTGAGCTGTTCTGCTCCAATGGCGAAGACGATGACGGCGACGGGCTCACCGACTGCGACGACCCCGACTGCGCCGACGACCCGGCGGGCGGTGTGGCCAAGATCTGCACGTTTGAGCACGCCTGTAACGACGGCCTGGACAACGACGGGGACGGCGCCACCGACTGCGCCGACCCCGACTGCGCGAAGGCGCCAGCGTGCACCACGGAGGCTTCCTGCGACGACGGCATCGACAACGACGGCGACGGGCTCACCGACTGCGACGATCCGGCCTGCGACGGCTCGCTGGCCTGCGGCGGCGGCTGTCCGGAGGCGACGACGCTCGAGTGCGGCCAAGGCTTGACGGGGCTGACCATGGACGCCGACGGGGTCTCGACCTTCTCGGCAAGCCCCATCCCCACCGGCTGCGGTGGCCTGACCAGCGACACGCCCTACCCGGCCAAGCACGGCCTCTTCTTGGCCTCGGCCCCGGCCGGGTGCACGGCGAAGGTGGTGATCGACTTCGTCAACGCCGGCTCGGTCATCGACGCGTACGTCCTCGGCCCCGGCTGCTCGGTGGACTCCTGCAAGACGGGAGAGTTCTTCGCCAGCCACTTCGAGCTGCCGGTGAGCACGGCGACCAACTGGATCATGGTCGCCGACCCGGCCGACGGCGGGCAGAAGAACGCGGAGTACGACGTCGAGCTGCAGTGTCTCTGCCCCTAACCTGAGGCGGGCCTGACCCAAAAGAGAGCCCGGCTACCTCGCGGTAGTCGGGCTCTTTTGCTTTCGCGGGCGCCCTTCGGGGGCGCCGGGGACGGCTAGGCCAGCGCGCGGTCCTGACCGAAGGAGACATGCTGCTGCGGTGCTGAGTCCAGCCCGCTGGGCGGCTCGTTGCCCTCGGCGATGCGGATCAGGACGCGCCCGGCCTTGAGCAGGTCGCCGGGCAGCAGGGTCCTGCGGTGGCTGAGCTGCTCACCGTTGAGCTCGCTGCCGTTGGTGGAGTCCAGGTCGCGCACCCAGACCAGGCCGTCGCCGAAGTTCTCGATCTCGAGGTGCTGGCGCGACACGCTCGCGTCCTCGACCAGCAGGTCGCCCTCGGCGCGGCCGATGACCGTGATGGCGCCCGCGATCTCGACCTCGATCTCGTCGGCCGACTCCTCCAGGCGGAGCGTCAGCCGGAGGGTGCGCGGCGCGAGGCTGCGCGGCTCGAGATAGATGATCTCCGCGTCGCCTGCCCTCACGCGGTCGCCGTGGGAGAGGTGGGCCTCCTCGGCCGCCTCGCCGTTGACCTCCAGGGGGCGCGTCCGCGACAGGCGGCGCAGCAGCGGCCGCCCGTGCTCGCGCTCGATGACCCCGTGAACGGTGGCCGCGGAGTCCGGCGGCAGCGAGACGATGCAGATCTCGCTAGACCCGATGGTAACAGGCCGACTGCCGATCCTGGTCCGCCTCACGGCGCCCTCGGAGTCGGTCCAGAAGAGGAACGCGCTTTCGTCACTCAAGGGCTAATCCTCGTCCTTCTGGCGTAGAGTCATCCGGCGGCGTTGCGCCTCCGGAATCTTGTCGCTCCGTTTGTACTCGCTCTCGTCGACCACTTCGAGAAGATCGGCGTCGACCTCCAGCCCCTTCATGAACCACTGGGTCTCGGAGAAATCGTCTTTTGGCGCGGCGGGAGCACGCTCTTCGGCGTTCGGCTTCGCGCCCGCGCGCGCGGCCTCGGCCTCGGCGCGCGCCACGGCCGATTTCGGGGCCGCCGGATCGGGCAACGCCTCGGCTCGGAGGGTCCCGCTGGCGGTGATCGGCCGCTCGCGCGCGACCTCCGCTTTGATGCGGTCGGCGATGCGGTCCAGAGCCGAGTCGCCGAGCTGCTTTCTCGGTTGGACCACGGCGCGGCCCTCGCGCGGGAAGGCGGACATC
>CAZNZH010000015.1:3366-18216 GCA_964577445.1 uncultured Myxococcales bacterium | reverse complement strand
GCTTCAAGGAGCCGTGGCTCGCGGCCCGCGCCCGTCTGGGGGCCATCCAGCCGCGCGGCTACACGCGGATGGGGGCCCCGATCCGCCACGCGGTCGCCGAGCTCGTGAAGACGCCGCAGCGCCACAAGCTCTTGCTGGTCATCACCGACGGCAAACCGACGGACTACGACCGCTACGAGGGCGCCCACGGCGTCGGCGACGTGCGCCAGGCCATCCGCGAGGCGGCCCGTGACGGCGTGCTGGTCCACGCGCTCGCCTACGACCCCGCCGCCCGCGCCCAGATCCCGGCGATGTTCGGCCCCGGCGGCTACACCTTCGTGCGCCACGCCGCCGATCTCACCGCGGCGGTCGCCGAGGCCTTCGGCCGCCGGACCTCCACCGGCTGAGGGCGCCCCTCGGCCGCAGCCGGGCCCCGGCGGTTCCCCGACGCGAGGACCGCCGCGCGCGCGACGCCAGGGGGCCTCGTCTTGACAGCCGACGCCCGGCCTGGCGACCCTCACGGGATGGTACGCTTGTTCCCCCGTCTGTTGGTCGCCGCGCTGGCGTCTTCGGGGCTGGCCAGCGGCGCTTTGGCGCGCAGCTTCACCCTCGACGCTCCGGCGGTCGTGGACGCGCCGTGGTCCGCCACCCCGGAGGTCAGCCTCCAGGTCGGGCCCACAGCGCCCGCGCGCGTCGGCGCCGAGCTGGCCGGCTTCGAGATCGAGCTCAGCCCCACCGCCGAGGGCGGTTGGGCCGGCGCCTTCGAGCTGGCGCCCGTGCCCCTGCCGCCGGGCGACTACACGGTGCGCTTCGAGGCCGAGGACGAGGACGGCGAGGTGACCCCCTTCAACCAGCGGCTGCGCCTGGGGGCTCCGGCCGGCGGCGGCACGCCCTGGCTGCCCGGCGATCGCCCCACCGGTGGGCCCCGGGACATCGAGCCGTTGGATCCGCCCACCTTCCAGACCGGGCTCGCCTGGGAGATCCAGGTGCGCATCGAGGGCCAGGGACGGCCCGAGCGCTTCGAGGCGCTGATCGCCGGCTATCGCGCGTCCTTCAAGAACAAGGGTGATTACCGGTACGCGGCGCGCTTCGAGCAGACGTGGCTGCTGCCGCCAGGAACCTACACCCTGCGCATCGAGGCCGAGGACGCGGACGGGACGCTCACGGTGCTGGAGGAGGCGGTCGAGCTGACCCCGCCGCCCGACGGCTCCACCCCATGGCTGACGCCCGTCGCGGCCACGGTATGGGAGGCCGAGGCGCTCGATCTCTCGCGCACCGTCGGGGGCGAGCCGTCTGCCGGCTGCCACGGTGGTCAGGCGTCCGGCGTGCCATGGGGGCCAGGCCTCGCGCTGCTGCTCGCGACCTGGGCGCTGCGCCGGCGCCGGCGAGCTGCCCTGGCGCTCGCCGCGGCGGCGCTCGCCGCGGGTTGTGGCGGTGGCGTGGAGACGCGGCCGGTCGGCCGCGGCGAGGCCCTGGTCCAGGTGGTCGACGCGGGCGAGGGCTTCACGAACGAGGCGTCCTTGTGGCCGCTCGCGCTCGGCCACCGGCGCGTCCCCGTCGACAGGGCCGATGACGAGGCGAGCGTCACCCCGCACACGGGCGAGCTGTGGGTGACCGAGTCCTGGCCGCTCGAGGACGGCGGGCGCGGCATGGTGTTGCGCGCCAGCGGCCAGCCCTTCCCCTGGTTCGAGCTGGCGCTGACCGCCGACGGGCTCTACGCCGTGGGCTCCGCGAGCGCCGGCCGCCTCCACCGGCCGCTCTTCGTGCTGCCGGCGCAGGTCCGCGTGGGGATGACCTGGCGCTCCTGGGCGCGCCCGAGCGACGCCGACCGCCTCGACCTTCACCCGGCGGAGCTCGTCGACGAGTCCGGAGGCTTCGAGTTCCGCGTCTTCCGAGTGACCGAGGACACCGCCGCCAGCACGCCGCGCGGGCGCGCCCGGGTGTGGGAGATCGCCTGGAAGGGGCCGCTGCCACCGCACGCGACCTTCGACTGGATCCTCGAGCTGGCAGGCACCCCGCGCACCCCGGCCCGCGGCGTAATGCGCTTCGTCGAGGGCTACGGCCCCACCACGCAGTCCTACCTGCCGACCCTGGCCTACCTCGACTACGGCCAGTCCGACGGGCCGGGCACCGAGCTGGGCGGCGCGCACCTCCTGATGCCCGCGCCGCCGGCCGACGATGCCACCGGGCCCGAGGTCACGCTGCACGCGGTGGAGCGGCCCGAGCGCATCGACGGGCAGTCGATCCATCAGATCGGCGTCGTCGACCTGGAGGACGGGCACGGCCCCTGGCTGCGCCTCGACGGCAACGCGGCCGGGCTGGGGTACCCCTCGGCCTTCCCCGGCACCGGCGGCGGCGGGGGAAACGCCGATCTGTGGCTCGCGGCGGCCCGCTCCGAGTGCTTCGCCTTCGAGGACGGCCGCCTGGTCAGCGGTCAGGAGTTGGGCGCGCTGGGCGAGGAGGAGACCTGCGTCCACGCCGCGGGCGTGCTGGTCTCGCCCGGAGGCGACCAGGCCTTCGAGGTCCCCTTCATGGGCTACTACGGGGCCCTGATCAGCAAGAAGGTGCTCGAGGGCTGCGACAACCACCCGAGCTGCTTCATCAGCACCTTGCCCTACGCCGTGCTGCCCGCGGAGGACTCGAGCGGAGCGTCGCTGCTGGCCTGGAGCAGCAAGTCCCCCGGCCCCTGGCACCTCACGCCCTGGCGCGCCCTCGAGTGGAAGGAGCGCCACCAGCTCAACGACCTGGAGCTGATCGCCGACATCGACGGCGCCGCGCTCGAGGCGCTCATGGCGGACGTGGGACGCAGCCAGCTCGTCGCGCGCTCGCTGGGTGGCGGCGCCTACGGGCTGCTCGCCCGCGGCGCGACGCGGTACGGGGACCCGACGTCGTTCGGCTTCGCGCGCCTGGACCCGGACGGCGTGATCCGCGACCCCGTGTCCTACGGGCCGGTCGGCTGGGGCACCTCCTTTCGCTCGGACCCGAGCGGCGCGGAGATCTGGCAGGTGGATCGCGGCGGGCGCGTGTGGGAGTGGCGCTACACCGCGTCCGGGATGGAGCGGCGGGTGCGCGCGCGGCTGTCGCTCTCTGCCGATGAGACGCCGACGGCCGCCGTGCGCCTGGACGACGAGCGCCTCTTCGTCGTGACCGCCGGCCCCTCGCCGGACAACGTCCCGCCGCAGGCGCCTCGCCTCGCCTGTACGCCGAGCTACTGCTGGAATGCGCCGCATCCGGCGCCGCCGCGGCTGTGGACGGCCACCCTGCCCGCCGAGGCGAGCGCGTCGTCCTGGGAGCCACCGCCGGCCATCCTGGGCCTCGAGCCCCATGGAGACGGCAGCGGCGCCTGCGTCCCCGCGGCCCGCGGCGAGTCGCCGGCGCTGGTCGGGACGCCCGCGGGGATCGAGGCCGAGGTCGAAGACGGCGGGCGCTGTCTGAGCCTGCGCGCGGGTCGCGCGGGCGCCGCGCCCGTCACCGAGTGGGAGGCTCGGTTGCCGGGCACCGCGCCCGTCCGGGTGGTCCCCATGCGGCCGGTGCCCTGAGCCGCCGCCCCGGAGCGCCCGGGTGGCGTCCCCCCCCGACCGTCAGTGAAACGTGGGGCGCCGACGCTCGAGGTAGCGGTAGAGGAAGTCGAAGTAGAGGTGGATCATCACCCGCTGGACGTCCGGCGGCGCCTTGGCGATGCGCTCGCGCTGGGCGTCGATCTTCGGCAGCGTCCGCAGCCCCTCGATCAGCGCCTCGGCATCCCGCGCGGTCTGGGCGTCGACCCGCGACACCGACGGCGCACCGTTGAGAAGCGCCTCGCGCAACACCGCCTCCTCGAAGAGGTGGTGGTAGCCATCGAGCGCCCGGTCAAACACGAACTGAAGTTCTTCACCCATGGCCCGAGAGGATCATGGGCCCGCCGCGCCGTCCAATTTCTCAGCCCCTGCCGGACCAAACCCAGGCGGTTGGGTCAGCCGCCGAGCAATTGTTCAAGGGACTGCGCCGTCAGAATCCCCTCGACCCAAGCCTCGACCTCGGCATCGTCAGCCCCGACCACGGGCGCCACCGCCTCCTCGCTCGGCGCCCCAAAGCGCAGCCGGATGAGCTTCAGCAACACACCGCGCAGAGCCTCGGCCTTGCCCTCGGCCCTGCCGACGGCCATTCCCTCGGCCTTACCGACCGCAACCCCTTCGGCTCGCAACTGCTCCGCTGCGGTCATGACCGACTTCGTAGCGTCCACCTCGGTATGCCGCCGAAAGAATCCGGTCAGGACCTCCGGGCGGAGCGACGGTCTCGTCGTTAGCAGATCGGGTACGAGCACTCGCGCTCCGGGCAAGCCTGCGGCTCGGAGCGCCCGAAGCAGCTCGTGGTTTTCGCCAATGCGGTCGAGCACTTGCGGCGCGGCGCGCGGTCAGAACTCGTCGGACGTGCCGCCGCCTTGGATGGCGGCGTGCGCGGGGACGGCCAGCCAGTCGCGGCGGCGGGCGGGGTCGCGGATGGTCGAGGCGACGCGGCGCATCTGCTCGAGCGCGCGCTGCTCGAGGGTGTCGGCGGCGCGATGCTGGCGCGCGTTGCGGCGGGCGCAGGCGAGGACCCAGACCAGGACGTGGACCTCGGCCTCCCAGCCCGGTCGGCGGTCGGCGGCCGACAGCGCGCGCTCCGCAAACCCAAGCGCGGCCTCGTGATTTCGGGTCTCCATGGCGGCGCGCGCGGCCACGGCGAAGGCCCGCCCCGCCCGGGGGTACTCCTTGCGCCTCGCCGCTTGCAGGGCCAAGGACTCCGCCTCGGCTTGGGCCCGTTCGGCGGCCGCGGGGCTGTCGGCGAGGCTGAGCTCCAGTATCCACAGGCGCAGCTCGGTCAGCTCGGTCCACGACAGCGCGTCCCGGGCGCGGCTGTAGACCTCGCTGAGCAGCCGCCGCGCGTCGCCAGACCGGCCGCACGCCTTGAGCGCCGCGGCTTCCAGCGTCTCAGCCAGCGCCTCGGCGGCGGGCAGCCGGTCCCGAATCGCCAGGTCTCGCGCCTGCCCGGCGTGGTCGCGCGCCGTGTCCAGCCAGCCGAAGGTCAGGTGGGTCCGCGCCAGCTCGAGCTCAAGCTGACACGACGCCTGCCGCAGATGCTCCCCGGGCATGTCGCGCGCGACCTCGAGCAGCCGCTCCAGCGCGCTCTCGGGGCGGCCCGCCAGCCGGTGAATCACCGCCCCCAGGATGCGCGCCTGCACCGCGTGGGCCACGTCGCCCGCCGCCTGCGCCGCCGCCAGATAGGCCGCCGCCGCCTGCTCGGCGTCGCGCACGGCCTCGATCTCGACCAGGATCTCGGCCCGCGCCGCCGCGAGCCTCAGCACCACGCCCGGCCGGGGCCTGGCACCCTCCGAGCCCATGCCGGTCGCCAACGCGTCCAGCGCCGCCGCCGTCTCGCTGAAGGCGCGTAGCCGCAGGCCCTCCGCCCACATGAAGAGCCCGCGCGCGTCCGGGCTCGGGTGCTCGCCCTCGAGCGCCAGCCGCGCCTCGGCGTGGCGCATGAGCTGGCTCCACGCCGAGCGCTCAAACGCCGCTACCATCCGCGTCTCCAGCGAGAACGCCAGCGTCGGCACATGGGCCGCGTCGGTGCCGTATCCGACCAGCTTCTCCGCGGCCGCGTCGAGCATGTCCAGGTCGCCCTCAGCCAGCGCCAGCCGCACGCGGGCCTTCAAGAGCATCACCCACCAGCGCCACGCGTCCTTCGCATCGGCCGGTCCCAGGTGCTTGTCCAGCAGCTCCTGAGCGCGGTCGAGGTATTGTGTGGCCCGTTGGGCCGAGTCCGCACCGATCGCCTCCGACGCGGCCGTGACGAGGTGCGGTGCGGCGTGGGCCGGCCGGTCCGAGCGCAGCAGCTCCGCCGCCACGAGGCTGCGCTGGCCGGGGAAGGCGTCGGCGGCGTGGACCGCCTGGGCGAGCCGCCGGTGTAGCCGCATCTTCAGCGCGGCCGGGGTCGCCCGGTAGATGCTCCGGCGCCACGCCTCGTCGCCGACGCCGAGGTGGCCGCCCGCAGACTCGACCAGCGTGCCCCGGGAGAGCAGCTCCGAGATCCGCGCCGACCACGAGTCCAGGTAGCGCTCGATGACCTCGCGCGGCAGCGGCTGGCGGACACAGGCCAGGAGCTGCTCCAACGCGCCAGGATCGGCCGTGGGCAAGGGCTGGCGCTTGGTGTCGCCCTGGACGACGAAGCCATCGCGGGTTCGCTTCAGCACACCGCGCCGGAACAGATCGACCAGCGCGGCGGTCAGGCCGGCCGGCGTGCGCCCGGACTCGCCGTGGAGATCGGTGATGGCTGGAAGATCGAGGACCCCACGGCCCACCGCCGCCTCAAACCAGGTGGCCGCGTCCTCAAGGGTCGGCTCCGGCAGCCGCTCGGTGGCGACGTAGGTGGTGCGGGCAAAGCTCGCGAAGGGAGGCGCGGTCGCGGCCTCGCCAGGGTCCACGGTCGCCAGCAGGCGCAGATTCGGTGTGCGGCTGCCGGTGAAGACCGCGTGCAGTACGTGCAGCGAGCGCCCGTCGATCCGGTGGATGTTCTCGATCACGAGCACCGTCGGGACGTCGACGCGCGCCAGCATCGCGGCCGCCCCCGCCGGCCCGGGCAGCGGCTCCGGGGTCGTGCCACCGGCCTGCTCGGCGCGCAGGCGCTGAAGGATGAGCAGCGCGGGTCGCAGCCCGTCCAGGTCGGTTTCGCAGGGGCGGTTCAACGGGAATCGGATGACGCGGGCGCCCTGAATCGCGGCCCGGTCGGCCAGCTCGTGGACCACCGCGCCGCCGTCGAACCCGGGGGGCGACTCGACCAAGAGGACCTTGGTCGCGCTGGACTCCGCGGCCGTGCCGGGCACGATGCCCGTCAGGGTCCGGTCGCCCGCCGCGAACGCGGGCTCACGCTGCGGGAACACCACGCCATGCAGCCGCCGCGCGAAGGCCTCGGGCAGCTCGAGGCTGACGGTCTTGCCGATGGCGTGTCCGAAGCGCTCGAGCACCTCGGCGGCCGTGCGCGGGCGCTTCTGCGGCTGCGGTTGCAGCAGCATCGTGACTAGCTGGCTCAGCTCTTTGGGGCACTCGGGGTGGGTGATGGGGGGCGCGGGTTTGCCCAGCCGCGCGTCGAGGAGCATCTGCTCGTCGCTACCCGGCCACGGTCGTCGCCCCTCGATGACCTCATAGAGGATCAGCCCAAACGCATAGAGATCCGAGCGCTCGTCGAAGGGGTAGCCGGCGAGCATCTCGGGCGCGCAGTACTCCGGCGTCCCGATGAAGAGCTCCTCCGGGGGCTCGCCGAGCCGAGACGCGACGCCCAGGTCGATGAGCTTCGCCGAGCCCTCACCCGGCCTCTCCATGTCGACGAGGATGTTTCCGGGCTTGAGGTCACGGTGCAGCCAGCCGCGCCCGTGGATGTAGTCCAGCGCACGCAGCACCTGCTCCATCCACGGCCAGGCCTGCTCGAGCCCGCGGACGCGCGGGATCGCCAGGTACAGCGACACGCCCCGGCAATACTCCAGGGTGAAGTAAGGCACCTCGCCGCCGCGCGGGTGGCTCGCGAAGCCGACCTCGTACACCTCGGGGATGTTCGGGTGGTGAAAGCTGCGCTGGGTGACGAACTCGCTCATGAAGCCCGCGGTCGAGCCGCGATATTCGGGCAGCAGGATCTTCACGGCGAGCGGGCGCTCCTCGGCCGCGAGGTCCGCCGCGAGCAGGACTCGGCCCATGCCGCCTTCGCCGAGCGTGCGCTCGAGTCGATATCGCCCGTCCCAGCTCAAGTCATCCGCCCTCGACCGCGCCCGCGCCCACCGCGGCAAGCCACAGCAAGACGAGGTGTGGGATGTCGGCGTCCAGGCGGCTGACGGCGGCGCTCAGGGTCGGCGGGCGCGACGCCATGGGGTGGCGGAAGCGAACGACCAGCGGGCCGCCCTGCGCCGGCACGGCCACGTCGGCGCCGCTCTTCCGCGCCGCCTCGAGGCCGTCCCCGCTCACCCCGTCGGCCCCGGCTGGGGCGATGAGCGCGAAGCTGACCGCCGCCGGCTCCAGGGTCAGCTCCAACCTCGGGAGGTCCTCCGTGTCGCGCTTGGCAGCCGCCGCGCCCTCACAAAACGCAAACACCATCGATGAAATCGGAGCACCGCCGGCGTCCTCGGCCCGCCATATGCCCGCCCGCTCCGCGTCCTCGCCGGCGGGCTGGAGCCGCCCGCTCGAGCGCCGGCTGAGCGCGGGCAACAGCGCGTCGGCCAAGGCGATGAGGCCGTCGCGAGCCTGTAGGCGCAGCAGGTTGTCCTCACCGCGCGGGGCGTCCGCTCCGAGCCCGGTCAGCGCCTCCGCCGAGACGAAGGGCCCCTCCGCGTCATCGGCGGGGGGGAGGGCCGTGGCCACATGAGGCGCCCGCTCCTGGGTCGGGGGGACCGGCGCAGCGAGCAACGGCGCGCGCTGCTCCCCAAACCACGCCAGGACCTGGTCGCGGAGGAAACGGACTTGCCCTGCCACTTTGAAGCGCGGGAGATCGGTCTCGGCGAGGAGGCGACCGATCACGACCGGCGACAACCGCAGCAGGTCAGCCAGCTCGGCCTCGGTGAGCACGGGATTCACTTCGACAGTATAGACGGGTCGCCGCCGGACGCCACCCCGGCCGGAGATCCGTTGCAGGCGCCGGTCGCGGCCGAGGCTCGCCGCCGCTGGATCGCGGGTGGCCCAAAGGGCGAACGCCCCCTGAAGTCGGCGGTGGCCGGCTCCAAGGGGCGTTCGATGTTGCGCGCGCCACCGCGAGGTTCAGCGGCGGCGAGCCGGGGGTGCCGACCCGCGGCGACCGGGCACTGCGGCCGGTTGGCGCGACGGCGACGGGCTGCCCCGCCGCTCGGAGCGGTCGTTATCGCCAGACCGCGAGGGCTGCGCCGCGGGGCGCGAGGGCGGGCTGTAGCTGGGGCGCGAGGGCCGCGAGGGCTGTGCTGCGGGCCGCGAGGGCTGCGAGGGCCGCGCGGGCTGGGCTGCGGGCCGCGAGGGCTGCGAGGGCCGCGAGGGCTGTGCTGCGGGCCGCGAGGGCGGCGCCTGGCGCTGCGGGGTCGCGCGTCGGTCCGGCGTCGAGGTCGGCCGCTCCTGTCGCTGCGGGCTCGGCTGCGGAGCCATGCGCTCGCGGGGTGTCTCCCGCTCTGGCGTCGCCGAGCGCTCATCCCGGTCGCCGTCGCGCCGCGACGGTGCGCCGTTGGGGTACAGAGGCTGCGCGGCCCCTCGCCGGCGCGCGTCACCGTCCGCCGCGCCCCGCGCCCGGCCGTTGAAGCTGGGCTCCGCCTTGCCGTTGCTTCGCTCCCGGGCGCCCCGGCTGTCCGGCTCCGGGCTCCCTGACGCGCCGCGTGGGGGCCGCTCGTCGCGGCGGTCGGGCGTCCACGCCCCGGGCTCGCCGCGCTGACCGCGACCGGGTATCGCCGAGGCCGCCTTGGGCTTGTACTGGCCCGCAGCGGGCCGCGGCTTGGCACCCATCGGCGCGGGCCTGGCCTTGGCGTAGACGGGTTTGGCCTTCACGGGGTAGCGCGGCGTGTACCTGGCGTAGCGGACGTGGCGCACATAATGGTGCTGCGGGTGGTAGTGGATGCCGTCGCGGTAGTCGTACCAAGCGTAGTGGGCGCGCCGGTAGTGCGACGGCCAAGCCCAC
Source organism: uncultured Myxococcales bacterium (assembly GCA_964577445.1). Classification (GTDB taxonomy): domain Bacteria; phylum Myxococcota_A; class UBA9042; order PHBI01; family JACKFB01; genus JACKFB01. The sequence goes on along the minus strand of CAZNZH010000015.1, from coordinate 8,607 downwards.
GAGCCGTAATACCAGTGCGGCGCGACCCACAGCGGGCCGTTCCAGTAGCCGGGCACCCACGAGTAGCCGACGCGCACGCTGGGCCGCCAGAATCCCAAGGAGATCACGCCCGCGACGGGGTAGCCGGGCACCCACACATAGTCGGCGCGCGAGACCGTCGGGACCCAATAGCCCTGATACCAGTAGCCATCGGCCCAGTAGCCGTCGGTCCACTCGTAGCCGGGGACGTAGTTTTGTCGCCAGTAGCCATTGACGTACAGGCCGGTGGGGGCGCGGTAGCCGGGCACCCAGGTGTAGTCGGGGCGCTGCTGAATCGGCTGCCACTGCCCGGCCACGAAGACGCCGTCGGAGTCGTAGTAGCCGTCGATCCACTCGAACCCGTCGGCCTGGGCCTCGCGCCAGAAGCCGCTGACCCACACGCCGTTCTCGTCGTGGTAGCCGTCGACCCAGACCCAGCCATCGTCAGGCGCGGCGACCTGCTGCCACTCGCCGGTGTGCGAGACCCCTTGCGCGTCGACGTAGGGGTCGATCCAGGCCTCGCCGGGGCGCTCGGACTCGCGCCAGAAGCCGTCGATCCACGAGTCGTCGGAGTCGTAGTGGCCGTCGACCCAGACCCAACCGCTCTCGTCGACGATCGGCGCCGCCGCGTGCGCTTGAGCCACCATCAAGCCGGCGCTGAGCGCGGCGGCGAGGAGGGTCTGGCGAAGTATTTTGGCGATGATCATGGCCGACTCCTGTCGCTCCGAGGCGATGAACACGGGTCCGACGCCGTCGACTCCCGGCTATTCACCGCCGGCCCCCTACTGATAGGCGCGCGGGGCACGGATGCCAAGGGTCAGGAGCGCGTGGCTGCGACGACGACTTCGACGTGGGGCGTGTGCGGGAACATGTCGAGGGGGGCCACGTCGGTGACCGCGTAGCCGGCAGCGACCAGGCGGGCGAGGTCGCGGGCCAGCGAGCGCGGGCCGCAGGAGACGTAGACGAGCCGCCGCGGGCCCGAGGGGGCGACGAGGGCGTCGAGGACCGCGGCGTCGAGGCCGCGCCGCGGTGGGTCCACGATGCTGAGCGAGCCCTCGATGACGTTGACGTTGCGCGTGCCGAGGTGGGAGGTGTTGCCGCGGGCGTCGTCGCAGGCGTCGGGCGCCGCCTCGGCCAGGGTCACGCGGGTCGCGCGGTCTCGGAGCGACAGGCCAAACACGCCGATGCCAGCGTAGAGGTCCGCGAGGTGCTCCATGCGCTGGGGCAGCAGCGACGCCACCGTGGCCACCAGGGCCTCGGCCATCTGGTGGTGGGTCTGCAAGAAGGCCGTCGGGCCGACCTCAAGGGCCAGCTTGCCGAAGGTCACGCGCTGGCGCGTCGCCCCGCCTAGCTCCACGGTGTCGCGGCCCAGCACGGGGCCGGTGTCGCTGGGGTTGATGTTGGCGAACACGCCCACGATCCCCGGAACCGCGAGCAGATCTCTAGCGATATCAAGTAGTTTCGGATCTTCGCGGCTGGCGACGATCGTGAGCAGGCCGCGCCCCACCGCGGGGTCCATCCGCAGCATCAGCGCCCGCAGCGTGCCGGGGCGGTCCGGGCCGTCCCAGGTCGTCAGCCCGCTGCGGTCGAGGATCGCGCGGGCATGCTGGAGCGCGCGGTCCAGCTCCGGGTGCTGCACCACGCAGCGCTCGACCGGCACGAGGTCGTTGGTGCCCGCGCCGTAAAAACCCAGCTCGAGCCGGCCGTCGATGCGCCGCGTCATCATCAGGGCGCGCGTGCGGTAGCCGATCTCGGCCTGGGGCCCCGCGCCCTCGTGCCAGGTCGCGCCCGGCGTCAGGGCGTCGAGCAGGGCGTGCAGCGAGCCGGAGCGGGTCTGTCGTTGGAGCTCGAGGGAGGCCATCTGCCACGGGCAGCCGCCGCAGCGCTCGACCACCGCGCAGGGGGCCTCGACGCGGTGGGGCGAGGGGGACTTTAGCTCGTGGATGCGGGCCCAGGCGGCGTTTTTGCCGACGTGGGTGACGCGGAACTCGCCGCGGTCGCCGGGCACACCACCCGGGACGCGCGCCTCGAGGCCGTGGTCGCCCAGGCGGGCTCGCGAGCCGTCGGAATCGGCCAGCGCGGTCACCTCGCCAGCGACCAGGGAGCCCTGGAGCAGTCGAGCCGTCGTGTCTGCTTGGTCTTGCACCCGCCCGCCCTGGGGTCTGTGTGAGAATAAATGTGTTGAAGTAGCGAGGAGGCGCCCCACCGGGGCGTACGCGGAATCCGAAGCCGTATCCGGATACTGCGAGGATTCGCGGACGCCCCGGTGGGGATGGATCCGCTGCGAGTTCGGCGCACTTATTTTCACGCAGACCCCTACCGCGCGCCGGCCCGCGTGTCCACGTCCACCGCGCGCTGGCCCGGCCGCCTCAGTTTGGCGGCATCAGGCTCTCGAGGTATGCGCTGGCGCTCGAGCTCTCGGGCAGGACGTCGCAGAGGGTGCCCTGACCGGAGACGACGGTCTGTTGCCGGGCGATGCTCCACGCGCCACCCTCCTTGACCCGCACGGTGTCGTAGCCGCGCAGGGCCGCCAGGGTCGGCGGCAGCGCGATCTGCAGGTCCCAATCGCTGGGCCCGGTCATCGCCGGGTGGGTCACGTCGACCTCGAGGTGGTTCGCCACCAGCGGCGCGCCCGGGCTCAGGCCGAGCTCGGAGATGGCCCAGAGGATCTCGACGACCACGTTCGAGTCGAAGGGGACCAGGGCGAAGTCCAGGGCGAACCCGTCGTCCGGGCGGGTGTAGGTCTCCGTCGCCCACACGCGCAGCGCGCCGGCGGTGCACTTTCGGGTCTCGATGCGCTGCATGCGCTCGAGCACGTCGCGCGGGATGGGCCAGTCGAGGATCGCGCCGGTCGCCAGGATGGGGCTGTCCAGGGTGCGCGCCTGCTTCAGGATGATGCGCGGGCCTGGCGCGGTGCCCTCGGCGAGCTCCGGCCAGCCCGCGGCCATGCGCTTGAGCTCGAGATCCAGGATCAGCGTGCTCCGCTGCTGAGGTGCCGGGAGCGCCGTGTTCTTCTGGTCGAGCCAGGCGTCGGACACCACGGTCAGGGTCTCTAGCAGGTCGTAGAGCTCGAGATCGGTGAGGATCCATGTGCCCGCGGGCAGCTCGGTGGAGCCCTGGACGCGGGTGATGGTGGCGGGGCCGCTGCCGAAGCGCTCGACGACGTCGACCTCCGGCTGCGCGGGGTTTCCCGGCTCGGGGTTGGTCACGCTGAGCGCGCCGTCCTGCACGTTGATGACCATGCGCGCCCGGTCGCCGCCGGCCTCGTCGCGGGCGATGAAGATGGTGATGACGCCGTTGGCCAGCTCGTCGGGGTCGTCAAAGCGCGGGTGCACGGCCAGCGCCATGTTGCCCGAGAGGTGGTCGATGCCGGCGGCGCGGCGCTCCTCGAAGGCCTCGAAGGTCCAGTAGCTCGCCCAGGTCTTGAGGATGGCGTAGCTCAGGGTCTTCTTCTTGTCGCCCTTGGCCGGCTGAAGGCTCGGGTCGAAAAACCCGGTGTTCGAGTCGTAGAGGCCGGCGCCGTTGAAGCCCTCGATGTCCTCCGCGGTGGACGAGGAGCGGAAGCGCAGGCCCTGAAGGGGCGAAAAGTGAGCAAAATGCTGGCTGAGCGCGGTGGTGTAGAGCTGTAGCGTCGCCGGCGCCAGGGGGAGGTCGCGGAGCATCTGCTTGACGCCGCCTTGGGCCACGATGCCGCCCAGGAAGGTCTGGGGCCCGTTCTGGGCCATGAAGCCCGCCAGCCAGCTCAGCGCCGGGGCGTCTTTGGCGTGGGCCGCCGCGAAGTCGTCGTAGCCTTCCAGCAGCAAGAATCGCGTGCGCTGGGAGTCTTGGAAGGACGCGTTGGCGAGCAGCGACACGAGGGTGGGGCGCAGCGGCGCGATGTGCTCGTAGTAGCCGCGGATGGACAGGGCGATCGGCACGTCGGGCAAGAGGACCTGGGCGAAATCCATCAGCCCCATCAGGCCCGCGGCCTTGCCGCCGATGAGCGGCACCGCGTCGGCCAGGCCCGCCAGCCCCCCGGTCAGCTCGACGACGTAGGGCGCCTTGGCGATGTCGATCTGGGTGATGCTGACGTTGGAGCCGCCACCCAGCAGGGTCTTGTACTTCTGGTACTGGGCCTGGGTGAGCTCCTTCCACCGGACCACGCCGGCTTTGACCTCGAGGATGACCGGCTTGAGGAAGTCGGCCCAGGACTCGATGGCGGGGTCGGCGAGGACGCCTGCGACGTAGGCGTTCGGCGTGCCGCGGCTCTTCGCCAGCAGGTTCAGGTGGGCGAGCGGCGTCTGGGGCACCGCGGTGACGATGCCGGCGACCGGCGGCAGGAAGTCGGGGACCTCGGCCAACACGACGATGTGCTCGGGGCCCATGGAGGAGGCGCCCGCGCTACCGGCCAGGATCCGCTTGATCTTGCCGGCCGCGATGCCGTCGTTGTACCCGGCGACCGCGCCCTCGACGACGAGATCCGAGTAGCGGACGATGCGGTCCTTATAAGGACCGTCGCCGGCCTCGATGGTCGCCCCCAGCGCGTCTTGGGGCAGTGAGCGCACAAGCCAGCGCAGGTTCGAGCCGATCTCGGGCGGCAGCGAGGCGTCGAGGCGCTCGAAGAACTTCACGACCATCGCCTGGGTGACGAGGTCGTCGCTGAACTCCAGCTCGAAGAGCCACAGCTCGCCGGGGAGCACGCGCTTCGGGTTGGCCGGGTAGTGGAGCACGGAGCCGATGCCGAAGAAGCGCGGCTCCTTCCACAGGCCGAGATCGTAGAACTTCGGCGAATACAGGCGCCCGCCGCCGAGGAATTTCAGGTCCAGCGGCAAGCTCGGCTGACCCGCGAATGCCGCGTAGATCTCGGCGATGCTTTGGAAGTCGTAGCCCTCGAGCGGCGTGACGTCGAGGCCCGGGATGGGCAGGCCGGCGAGCAGGCGGAACCAGTACCACTCGTCGTGGAGCTCGTAGAAGGCCGACTCCAGGTAGAAGGTGGGGCCGCCGATCGCGTCGCTGAAGTCGGTCATCACGAACTTGCTCTGCACGGTCTCGAGGCCGAGGTCGCTGAAGGCGAAGAACTCGGCGACCGAGGCGAACCCGTTGACCGCGTGGTCGGGGCCCGGGACGACCACCACGTCGGCGCCGGCGTCGGCGTCGGCGTCGGCGTCGGTCACGGCGTCGGCGTCGGCCACGGCGTCGGCGTCGGCCACGGCGTCGGCGTCGGCCACGGCGTCGGCGTCGGCC
>CAZNZH010000015.1:0-3266 GCA_964577445.1 uncultured Myxococcales bacterium | reverse complement strand
ACCGCGTCGGCGTCGGCCACGGCGTCGGCGTCGCTCAGGGAGTCGGCGTCGACGAGAGCGTCGGCGTCGCTGGCCGAGTCGGCGTCGACGAGAGCGTCGGCGTCGCCGGCCGTGTCCGCCTGGGCATCGGCGTCGGACCCCACGTCGGCGGCGCCGTCGACGTCGAGCGCCACGTCCGCGTCGACCGATGACCCGCCGCCGCCGCACGCGGCCAGCGCCAGGCTCACAAGGAAGACCGACCAGCGCCGCGCCACCATGCCCAGACCTCCGATGTCCCGTTCGCCCTAGATTAACGGACTCGCCCGCGCCGACTCAATCGAGGGGTCGGGCCGCCCCTGTCAGGGGCAGCCGCCGGGCTGGTCCGCGCCGCCGGCGATCCAGTCGATGACAAGCTGGCGCTGGGCGTCGGTGTAGGTGGCGCCACCGAGTGGCATCTTTTTTCCGAAGCTGGGCTTGGGTTTGAACTTCTCGAGGATCGTGCCTTCGCTGGGGGCGCACGGGACGACCGCGGCGCCGTGCTTGCCACCCTTGATGAGCGCGGCCGGGTCCGCGACCGACAGCCCACCTCCCTTCGACGTGCCGTGGCAGAAGGACGCCGAGCAGCCGGTCTGCTTGAAGAGCGGCTTGATGTGCTCAGCCCAGGTGACCGCCGGCGCCACCACGTCCGGGCCGTCGTCGGGCGTGGCGGTCCCGTCTTGCGCGGTGTCGACGGCCACGGCCTGGTCGCCGGCGATGTCGGCGCCGGGGCCGGGCAGCTCGCCGGTGTCTGCTGGATCCACCGCATCCAGGTCTGGTGTCGTGGCGCCGCCGGTGCTCTGGAGGAAGCTGTCCCCGAGCTCGGTACACGCGCCCAGCGATGCGGCGGCGACGAGGAAAACGAGGAGGATCGAGGCCGCGTGGGCAGCGCAACGCTTCATAGGGCCAGACCGTAGCCGCGCGGGGCCTTCGTCGCAACGCATTCCCGCTGCCGGCGCGCGGTTGCCAAAAACCGGACCACCGCTGCCGCGCCGCGACCTTGACCCCCAACCGGCGCGCCCCGTATTTTTACGTGCGCCGCGCGCTCACCTCACCCGAGGTCCGTCCTCCTGGCCGCGGCGCCGAACCCGACGAACCGGAGCCCTCGATGCGGCGTCTTCTTGCGGTGTCCGCCGCGCTCCTCGCCTCGGTGCTCGGCTGCGACGCCACGCCCCTTCAGGACGGCGCGTCGCCCGCCGCCGCGACCACCACGATCGAGGACCGGTCGACGATCCCCCAGTTCTTCATCGCGCCTGACGGCACCACGCGCATCCGCCGCATCCCCGGGGTCATCGATTACATCCATTACCCCGACGACGTGATGCTGCCTGCCCACCGCACCGCGGCCGAGTACCTCGCGCAGAAGGGCGACGCGAGCGACGACGTGCGCTACGCGGCGCCGGAGCGGCACGCCATCACCATCCCGCCGGTGCGGACCGTGCGCCCCATGGTCGAGTGGGAGCCGATGCAGGCCATCATGATGGGCGTGCCCTCCTATGTGCTGTCGGCAGGTTCGTCCAACACCCTGCACACGGTCGTTCAGATCGCCAAGAACGCCGCGACCGTTGCCCAGGTCTGGTTCGTCGTGCCGAACACGTCGACAAAGAACTCGCTGCAAGGCGCGCTGCTCGCGGCGGGTATGAGCCAGCAGCTCATCACCAGCCAGGTCCGCTACATGATCCAGGCGATCGACAGCATCTGGTTCATCGACTACGGCCCGCTGCCCGTGCTCGATACCGCTACCCAGACATGGTCTTTCGTGGACTTTCGCTACTATCACGCGCGCGCGCGGGACGACGGGATGCCCTCGTGGATCGGGCGCAACCTGACCAGCATCGGCGTGCCGTCGAACGTCAACACCTACCGGATGCCGGTCAACATCGAGGGCGGCACCTTTCAGTCCACCAAAGACGGGATCTGCTTCACGGGCACGCGGGCGCTGACCTATACGGACTGCGGTGCCGGCGGGTGCACGTCGAACCTCGAGTTCATCCCGCTCGCGCAGGTGCAGCAGACCGGCGAGGCGAAGCTGCTGCGCTCGGTGTGGGGCCAGTACGCGGGCTGCAAAGACCTCATCACCATGTACAGCATCACCGACGACGGCACCGGGCACATCGACATGTTCATGAAGGTGCTCGACGACGAGACGGTGCTGATGGCGGACTACCGAGCGCCCTACGCCAACACGGCGCAGCAGACCAACGCGGCGCGCATGGACGCCAACGCGGCGTTCCTGGAGGCCTACGTCAAGCCGAACGGCAAGAAGTTCAAGGTCAAGCGCATCATCATGCCGGGTCATCGTCAGGGGACGCCGTTTACCTACTTGAACTCGACGCTCATCAACGGGCTCAACCTGTGGCCTGCGTTCACGTTCAGCGACTGGGTGGCGAGCCGGAACGTCGCGGAGGAGGAGTGGGAGGCCGCGCTGCCGAGCTACACGCACGTCTGGATCGACTCCGAGGAGCTGAGCCTCAACTCGGGCGCCATCCACTGCATCACCCGGACCATCCCGGCCACCGCGGCGGCGGAGTGGATCGCGGACGGGAGCTGTTCGGGCGACTCGTGCGTCGCGCCGGCCAACGGCTACAGCGGCGACTGCACGCCGAACGGCATCGCCTCAGAGGTCTGCTATGGGCCTCAGTGGCTCTGCGGATGTAACGACTGTAGCGGCGTCTGCCCGGGTGCCGGCGGCGCGACCGGCAACTGCGGCGGCGTCACCGTGGCCGGCTGCTGCGACGGCAGCAACCTCAAGTACTGCAACGACAGCGTGCTGGGCGGCGAGGTCTGCGCCAGTGGCTGCGGTTGGGACTCCGGCTCGGGCTGGTACGATTGCGGGTTCACCGGCTCGGACCCGTCGGGCAGCAACCCGCGCTCCTGCACGCCGGTCGCGTGCACGCCAAATTGCTCAGGGAGGGCCTGCGGGAGCGATGGCTGCGGGGGGAACTGCGGGGCCTGCGGGAGCGGCCAGACCTGCGCGGGCGGGACCTGCGTCACGGCGGTGGACCCGTGCGGTGGCATCACGTTCGCGGGGTGCTGCGTCAACAAGACCACGCTGAGGTGGTGCGAGAACGGGGTGGTCAACGAGAACCTGTGCACCAGCGGGACCTGCGGATGGCAGGCCACGTCCGGGTTCTACAACTGCGGGACCACCGGGAAGGCCGACCCCTCGGGGGTCAACCCACAGAGCTGCGACGCGCTGACCTGCACGCCCAAGTGCGCGGGCAAGGCGTGCGGGCCGGACGGGTGCGGCG
>CAZNZH010000014.1:0-18314 GCA_964577445.1 uncultured Myxococcales bacterium | reverse complement strand
GTCGCGCAGGAGCTGCTGTCGAAAAGCGCGCGCGCGGCTGGCGCGAGCCCCGAGCAGCTCGGCGAGGCGCTCGGGGGCGAGGGGCTTGGTGAGGAAGACGTCGCCGCCGCGCACCAGGGCGCTGTGTTTGCGCGCTTCATCGGACTCGAGCGAGAGGAACACGATCGGGAGCCCGATGAAGCGCGCGTCCTGGCGGATGATGAGCGCCAGCTCGCTGCCCAAGCAGGTCTCGAGGTACAGGTCCATGAGGACGACGTCCGGGACCGTGGACTCGAGGCTGTCGAGCACGCGCTCGGAGGACACGACCTGGGTCTCGAAGCCGGCCCGCCGCAGATCCGCGACGCCCATCTCTGCCTGGGCCGGGTCATCTTCGACGATGAGGACCCGGTAGGGCGCGCGGGCCCCGCGCTCCACGACGCGCTCCAGCAAATCCATGAGCGGGTCAGACGCCACCGGCGGCCGCAGCCAGCCGATGCCACCGGCCCGCACCGCGCGGAGGCGGGTGGCCAGGTCCACGCTGGCGCCCAGGAACACGACCGGAGCCCCCGCGCCGTCAGCGCCCGCGAGGCGTTCGGCGAGGCCGATGCCGTCCAGGCCGTCGCCCAGGTGCCCGGCGTCGACGACCAGGACGGCGCGGTCGGCGGTGTCGAGCGCGTCGAGCGCCTCGGCTGGCGAGCCGAAGCTCTCCACGATGAACCCGTGCTGCGCCAGTTGCAGCGGCGCGTCGGCGTCCAGGTGACCCGCCGGGTCGATGAGCCAGACCCGCGCTGGGACGGGAGGCCCCGCCAGCGCACCCGCGGGCGGAGGCGCGGGCACCGATTCGTCCATGGCGGCTTCGGCGGCTTGCTGCACACCGGCCCAGCCCTCGAGCAGGGCCACCAGGTCCAGGGGTTCGTCCGTGGTGGCCGCCCGCACCAGCGTGCTCTCCATGGCGCGGCACCGCTCGCTGAGCGTCTGAAAGCCGAAGGTCGCGCCCGACCCCGACAGGCCATGGACGTGCCGGCGCAGCGCTCCCGGGTTGGCCGCCGCCGGGTCCGCGAGCGCGGCGTCGATCTCGGTCGCGATCGCCGCCAACCGGGTGGGGAGCTCGCTGACGTACTGACGCTTGAGCTTGGCCAGCCTGGCGGCGAAGTCGCTGGTGGGCTCAGGCACGGGCGGCCCCTCGCCACAGGCGGGCGACCTCATCGCTCAACTCCATAGGATCAAAGGGTTTTTCGATGAGACCCGCGGCACCGAGCGCCACGTATTCCGCGCGGTCGGGCTCGTCGACCCGCGCGGTCATGAAGATCACGGGGGTGCCGGAGGTGGCCGGCAGCGCCCGCAGCGCCGCCATGGTCTGCGGACCGTCCATGCCGGGCATCATCACGTCCAGCAGCACCACATCGGGCGCGAACGCGGCGGCGCGATTCAGCGCCTCGCCGCCCGAGCCGCACGCGCACACCTCGTAGCCGCCGAGCGCCTCGAGCGCGAGCCGAGCGACCTCGCGGATGTCGCCGTCGTCCTCGACGTACAGCACGCGGGTGGGGCGGGTTGAACTCATGGCGATGGGCTCCAACGGCACCGCGGGCCCCGCGTTGCATCGCAGCAGCGCTGGCGTCTGCGACCCATTTGGATTTCAGACCATGCGTACCGCGACGCAATGGCGAATTATAGTGCAGTGTGGCTGCGGCTCGACGCGCCGTGCGCTGAGCTGCGACTCGAGGGCTGGTGAGAGCCCGCGTCCTCCCACTATTGCGCCTCAGCACCCGGGACGCAAGGCGGCAAGAGCCCCCCTCTGGAACCGCGCGCGCCGCGGGTCAGCGGTCGAGGATGGCGAGGATCCGGCTGCGGTGCATGGCCCAGGCGGCGACGAGGGTGAGGGCGACGAACACGCAGATCTCGGGGAAGGAGTTCCACAGCGGCAGATCCGCGCGCTCGGCGACGTACGCGCGGAGCGGCGTGAGGACGTGGACGAAGAAGCCGCGGTGCATCGAGAAGACGAGCAGCGAGAACACCCCGCACCAGTTGACGATCGGGGCCTTCAGGGGGCGCACCGTGTGCTCGAAGAGCAGGCACGCCGACGCGAACATCAGGTTGGCGCCCCAGATGCTGAGGAGGCCGAGGTGGGTCTCGGCGACGGCGTACTCGTTGACCCAGATATGCGAGCGGAGCACGGTCCAGCCGGTGCCAAAGAGCAGCCAGGGGGTGAAGAGCGCGGCGCCGATGAGAAACGAGCGCGTGAGGCGGCCCGCGAGGTCGCCGCCGCCATGGTGGTAGTAATAGCCGAGGAGAAACCCCGCGGCGCCAGCGCCGAAGAAGATGTCCAGGCGGGACTCGTAGCGCCAGTTCGGCAGCTCGAGCCAGGCGCGGACGGAGGCCTCGGCGTGGCCGCTCCAGGTGCCCAGGGGGAGCGCGTGGAGCACGAGGTACGCCCCGGCGGCCGCGATGACGCCGCGGACGCCGAAGCGGTAGTGCAGCGTGGCGAGGGTGCCCAAGATGATCATCCAGGCCAGCAGCGGGCCGAAGGTCAGCGCCGCGCCGAGATCGTGCTCGACGAAGAAGGGCTCAAAGAGAAAGAAGCCGAAGAGCGTCGCGTAAAAGCGCATCTTGCGCGGGTAGGTGGGGCGAAACTCCGCCTGGCGGCGGTTGGCGAGGTTGAAGGCGGCCAAGAAGAGGAAGAGGTGGTCGCCCGCGGGGGTGAGCGACCAGATGAGCGCGTGGAGGACGTCGTCGACGGCGTTGGCGTGGGCGAGCGGGTGCATCGGCGGGTACCACTCATTGAGGAAGCCGCTGAAGTGCTGGATGCAGGCCAGCAGGATGAAGAGCCCCCGCATGAAATCGAGGGCTTGCACGCGCTGGGCCGCGGGCGGCGGGGGCGAGGTGGGGTGGGTCATGGTCGAGGGGCCGCCTCAGCGCCCCGTCCCCAGACGCCCGAAGCCCCCGCCCAACCCAAAGCTCCGTGCCCCTCCGCGCCTCCGTGGTAAATCACGACCCCGTCCCCCTCCAAAAATCACCAAAGCCCCAGCCCAACCCAACCTCTCCGCGCCTCAAAACCGCGGGTCCGTCAGGTCGGTGAGCTTGGGATGAAACACCGAGTTTACCCACCCCGGATCGACGTCATACGGAAAGGCGTGCCCCCGGAGACCCGCGATGCGCGCCGCGTCCAGGGTCTCGAGCGGGAAGCCCAGCCCCAAGACCCCTTCCGCGGTCAGTGGCGCCAGCGGGCGCTGCGTGCGGGCGGCGAAGACGAAGGTCTCCGTGTCGTCACCGAACGGGAAACGCAGCTCGAAGCCGGCTTGGGCGATGGTGCTCATGATGGCGGTGTTGCGGGACCGCGCGCGCGGGCCTTTGGCGGCCGTGAGCAGCGGGTAATCGAACGCGACGTAGCCGCCGGGCGCCAGGTGGGCGAGGACCGCGCGGAACATCTCGACGCTGTAGAGCTTGGACAGCTCGTAGTCGTAAGGGTACGGAAAGTCGATGTAGATGGCGTCGTAGAGGCCGGGGGTGGTGCGGAGGAAGACGAAGGCGTCGTCGACGACCACCTCGACCTTGGGGTCGTCGAGGGAGCCGGCGTTGAGCTGGCGCAGCCACCGGTCGTGGCGGGCGAGGGCTATCATCGTGGGGTCGAGCTCGACCTGGACGATGCGGTCGATGCGGTCGCCGTAGCGCAGCAGCTCGCGGGCGAGGAGGCCGTCGCCGGCGCCCAGCACGAGGGCGCGGCGGGGCGGGGCGCCGGCGAGCAGCGCCGGGATGTGGACCAGGGCCTCGTGGTAGCTGCGCTCGTCGAGGGCGGAGAGCTGATAGTGGCCGTTGAGGAAGAGGGTGAGGTCGATGAGGCCGAGGTCGGCGCGGCTCTGGATGTGGGAGTCCCAGACGACGTCGATGTCCTGATAGGGGGTGCGGATGCGGTGGACGTCGGGCTTGGCGTCGAGGCGCTGAGACAGCCCGGAGAGCCCGGTGGGGACTGGGAAATTGTAATAGAAGTTCTTGAGCAGGAGCTGGGTGAGGTCGCGCTGAAAGACCAGGACCGTGACCAGGACGGCGAGGACGGGGAGGGACGCGAGGAGCGCGCGGGGGCGGCGGGGGCGGTCGACGGCGCGGAGCGCGAGCCAGGCGGCGGCGGCGAGGTTGAGGGCGGCGACGGCGAGGCCGGTGCGGAGGAGGTCGAGCTTCGGGATGAGGAGGAGGCCGAAGGCGAGGCTGCCGGCCAGGGTGCCGCCGTAGCTCATGGCCAGGACGCGGTCGGTGCCGTCGCGGCCGACGCGGGCGGAGTAGAGCTCGATGAGGATGGGGAGCTCGAAGCCGGAGAGGACGCCGACCGCGACGGTGACGAGCTGGCAGGCCAAGGCGAAGAGGATGAGGGGGTCGTCGATGGGGCGGGGGTAGCCGGTGGTGGCGAGGGCGGTGGTGTGGGCGAAGTCGTAAAACCAGAGGCGGTAGGCGACGTGGCCGAGGAAGATGGCGACGACCGCGACGGCGCCGAGCAGGGACAGGCCGAGCTCGACGCGGTGCAGCGTGGGTACGCGGCGCGCGGGGTCGCCGCGGCCGGCCAGCCAGGTGCCGAAGCCGAGGGCGGCGATGTAGATGCCGATGGTCAGGCTCTGCCACAAGACGATCTCGCCGGTGAGGGAGACCAGGGTGCGGGCGATGAGGAACTCGTAGACGATGCTGCAAAAGGACAGCAGCATCGTGAGGGCCAGGAGCTCGTTGGGGCGGAGCGCCGGAGCGGCCGGAGCGCCGCTCACTTCAGCGGCCGGGAGTAGAGGACGTCGACGGCGAAGCGGGTGATGACGTCGCTCTGGACCACGCAGACCGCCAGCGCGAGGGCGGCGAGGGTGGTCGCGGCGACGCGCAGGGTGCGGGTGGGGCCGGGCCGGCGGGTCTGGAGGTAGAGCGCGACCAGGAGGTTGAGCAGGCCGGCGACCGCGGCGACGCCGAAGACGCCGAGGGCGGGGAGCAGCATGAGCGGGAAGGCCAAGGCCGCGAGGAGGGTGCCGGCGTAGTCTGTGACGAGCACGCCGTGGCTTGAGCTGCCGTCGCTTGCCGCGCCGATGGCCATGAGCAGGGGCAGCTCGTAACCGGAGAGCAGGCCGATGACCACGATGAGCCCGTGGTTGGCGACGTGGACCGCGAGCTGGACGCCGGGGGCGACGAAGGACACACCCAGCGCGTCGCTCGCGGCGTGGGCGCCAGCATCGACGGCTAACACGAGGATCGGCGCGGCGGAGCCGACGAGCGACAGCATCACCTCGACGTCGATGAGGAGCTTCGTGTCGTCGCCGGGCCTGCGGCGGCCGAAGAGGAACGCGCCGAGCCCCAGGGACGCGAGGTACAGGCCGATGGTGAGGTTATAGCGGAAGTTGGTGTTGCCCATCGTGGCCGAGAGGGTCTGGGCGAGCAGCAGCTCGTAGACCATGCTGCAGAACGCGACCACGAGAGTGACAGCGCCGAGAACGCGGGGATTTGCGAGGCGCGCTGGGGCAGTCATGGCTCGGAGGGGCCTCGCGACGGCTCGCGTGAGACGGGCGGTGGGCGCTGAGGGCGCGGGGAGTGAGGCGCTTGGGGCGGCACGGGGAGGGTAGCAGCCGCGGCCGCCGGGGTGTCAAGTGCCAGCGGGTGAGGCGCGGTTGCCGGGATTGCCGCGGATCCCCTGGTTACGTAGGCGGCACCTGGGTACAGTGCGCCGCATTCGCCACCTGACGCGCGAAGTGCCGCGAAGGCGGCCGACCCCACCGCGGCGTCGTTCAACCACGGAAAGCTCTATGATGGCCGACACCGCCCGCCGGATATCCACAGCCACGCCCCGGTCCCGACACGCTCGGCTGACGGCGACGACGCTTGCGCTCGCCGCGCTCTTCGTCGCCGGCCTCTTGTCCGCGTGCGGCGGCGAGGAGACGAACGCGCCCGACGCGGACGTGAGCGCGGACGGCGCGGTCGACGCCACGGCGGACACGGCCCACGGCGACGCCACACCCGACGCGGCCAGCGACAGCGCGGACCCGGACGCCGCAGGCCCCGACGCGGCGCCGGACGCCAAGTCCGACACCGGCCCGAAACCGCAGCCCCCGCTCGCCATAGGCGCGGGCGTCGCCGCCGCGTTCTGCGGGGACCTCTGCGGGACGCAGAGCGACGAATGCTCGCTCGAGCCGGTGGGTGGCAGCGCCGCCGCGTGCGTCACCACATGCAAGCAGCGGGCCGCCAACGATGGCTGGTGGCTGGCCAACTACGTGTGCTTCAGCGAGACCTGCGACGCCAAGCTCTGCCAGCTCGACGCCGCCCCCGTCGCCGCCGGCGAGGAATGTGACGCGCTCTGCGAGGCCTTCGACGACTGCGAACTTATGGAAATCATTGATATTCCACCCGGGGAAGTGGGTCTGTGCCGGGCCGCCTGCGCGGGCCAGGTCGCCGGTGGCACCCGCCAGGTCGAGGGCTTCGCGTGCGCCCTGACGGCCTTGGAAAACAAGTGCAGCATCGAGCAGTTGGGCAAGTGCTTGGGCGCCGAGTCCGCCCTCGACCCCGGCACCTGCATCCAGACCTGCGCGCCGCTCTACCTGGACGACTCGACGAACACGTCGTTCTGCGGCCTACAGACCGACCTGCGCGCGGCGTGGCCCGCGCCAAAGGACTGCGAGGCGGCCTGCATGAAGACGGAGACCCCACAGCGCGCCGGGCGCTTGTCCGGCTGCCTGCTGCGCAACGGCTGCGACGACCCCGCGGTGTGTGCGAATCCGCCGTCCACCGACGACCAAGCCTGCATCGACGGGTGTGACGCGTTCGGCACGCTGTGCGCCGGCCAGGCCCTCGCCCTGAGCGCGACCGCGTGTCCGCTGCTGTGCACCGGCGCGCTGCTCGCCGAAGGCCAAACCGGCGACCCGGGCGCCACGACCTGCATCGAACGCCTCCAGACCTGCCCAGCGGACCCCGCAGAGCAAACCGCCGCGCTCTTCACCTGCGCGCTCCCGAAGTCGGCCGAGTGCAGGTCGCTCTGCGATGCGCTCGTGCCCTGCGCCGCCGGGGCCGGGCTCACCCAGGAGATCTGTCTGGCGGACTGCACCTTCGGGGCCTACGGCGTGGGGCTGGACCTGACCCGCAAGACGACCTGCGTGCAGAAGTCGCCCATCTGCACCGACGTCTTGAAGTGCCTCGCCCCCACCCCGGCCGACCCGCTCTGCGAGGCCAACTGCGCCCACCGCACCGAGTGCAGCGAGGGCCCGATCCCCGACTGCGTGGCCATCTGCACCGACACGCTCAAGAAGGGCGGCAAGTCGTTGGCCACGGCGGTCTGTGAGATCCTCTCGCCGTGTAACGACCTCGAGGTCTGCGCGAGCCTGCCCAGCTTCGAGCCGCCAGCGACCTGCATCGCCGCGTGCGAGAGCGCGCCGAGCACCTGCGCGTCCTACGCCGACGACTGCACGGTCGCCTGCATGGGAGCGCTGACCGGGGCCTCCCTCACCGTCAGCGCCGCGTCCTGCGTCGTCGGCAAGCTGGGCGTGGGCTGCGCCGTGGCGGCCGTGTCGGAGTGCGAGTGACCATAAGAATCGGCTGAGCGCTCGCCCGTCCCTGGCGGCGGCCGGGAGCTCTTCAGCTCAGCGCGCCAGGAGGTGGCCGTCGTGGGCGCTGCCGAGGCAGGCGCCCCAGCCGCTCCGCGGCGTCCTCGGTGCGAGCCGAGGCCGAGAGCACCCCGACCGCGCAAACAGTGAGCATTTGTCTGGGGGTTCCCATGGCGTGGGCTGGCCTCCGGCGGCGGGTCACGGGGCGGCGGGCGAGGCGGGGCGCAGCAGCGGATGACGGCGCATCACCCG
Organism: uncultured Myxococcales bacterium; assembly: GCA_964577445.1. Taxonomy (GTDB): domain Bacteria; phylum Myxococcota_A; class UBA9042; order PHBI01; family JACKFB01; genus JACKFB01. The sequence goes on along the minus strand of CAZNZH010000014.1, from coordinate 10,533 downwards.
GCCCTGGGAGGGGCTGAAGCCGTCGTTGAGGTGCCCCAGGGGGTCGGCGTTCATCAGGTTGTCGAGCCCGGTGTCCTCGAGGTTGTCGACGGCGCCGCCGGAGTCGGCCACGTGGTAGAGCCCGAGCGCGTGGCCCAGCTCGTGGGCCAAGATGGTGCCGAGGGTCGCGCCGCTCCAGTAGCCCTGTGGCGGCACGGCGGGGCACGCGTGGCCGGCGAGGACGACGCCGTCGCCGACCCCTGGCGCTCCGAGGCCAGCGCAGATGTGGGTCGTCACCGCCTGCGGGTCCCGCAGAGCGCCCGTCGCCGGGTCCCGGCGCCTCAAGCACCCCGCGACCACCACCGTCAGCGGCGCGAGCCCGCCGAGCGCCGGCTCCGGCGCGCCCAACCCGGCGTCCAGGCTCTCACGCAGCGCCGACACGTCGTCCGCGCCGTAGAGCAGCGGGTCGTCAGGCGTGAACTCCGCCGCCAGGACCTCGCCGAAGTCGGGGGCGATCCCCTGGGGCGCGAAGGCGGCTTGTACGAACTCGAAGGCCTCCTCGAGGACGGCGTCGCCTCCGCCCCGCCCGACCTCGAACTGAGCGTCTCCGGTCACGATGAAGCGCACCGGCAGGCGCAGCATCTGCGTTTGCGGCGCGCCAGGCTCGGCGACCTCGAGCAGCTCCACGTCCAGCAGGTCGGCCGGGGCCAGCGCGCCGGGGGCGATCGAGGGCGGCAGCGCGGTCCCACAGTCGCGCTCGGACACGCGCAGGGTCAGCGCGCTGGTCCCGAGCGCCCCGCGGCCGTCGTTGGGCAACTGAAAGACGCCAAAGCCCTGCCCCACGCTCACGCGCTGGGTGCAATGGCGGCACACCGCGCCGTAGTCCGACCGCGCCGCCGCGAGCTCGACCCACGCCTCGCCCTCCGCGGTCAGCGCCTCGTCGAGCTGAAAGCAGCGCGGGGTGGCGTCCCGGGCGCTGACCCGCACGAAGACGGCCGCGCTCGCCGCGCTCACCGGCACCTCAAACGCCCCGCTCACACCTGTCGAATCGAGAACGACCCGCGCGACGCTGCGAAAGCCCTGGCGATCCTCGAGCAGCTCGGGCGGCCCCCCATCCGCGTCCGGCCCGACCTCGCCCACGTCCTGGGCGTCGTGGCCGTCGTGGGCGTCCTGCGTGAGACCGTCGGGCTCGATCTCGGCCTGGGCTGCGTCCAACACCTCGGCCTCGGGTCCGCCGCCGTCGGGCGCGTCGACCAGGACCCCATCGAGCTCCGGCGCCGCGCCCCCACCACCGCAGGCCGCCGCGCCAAGCGCCAGCGCGGCGGCGAGGCCTTTACAGATGCTTCGTCGCATCCAGGTACTTGCCCAACTCGACCATGACAGGCGGCGAGGTCTCGGTGTCCAGACGCGCCACGAGGATCGCCATCGCCGCCGGGTCGCTCTGCGCCACCTGCCCGAGCAGCCGCACGATCATCAGCCGCACGTCGACGTGCTCTTCGCCGGCCAAGAGCGCGCCCAGCGTCGTCACGGCCTCCGGCGGCACGGCCCCCGCCTCGAGCAGCGCGTACACGATCTTGGCCCGCACGCGCGAGTCGCCCTCGCCGCGGAGCTGGTCGAGCAGCGAGCTCCACAGATCCGGCGCGCCGATCTTCACCGCCGCGTTGGCCGCCATCTGCCGGACGTGGGGCGAGGGGCTGCTGAGCTGGGCCTTCACTTCCGGCCACAGCGCCGGATCCCCCGCGTTGCCGGCCGCGCCGACGATGGCCGCCATCGCGTTCGGGTCCGCGGTGGCCTGAAACCGGTTGGACAGCTCCAGCCGCACCATCTCCGCCAGCTCCGGGTGCTCCTCTCCGGCCGTCTGCGCCAGGTGCCCGAGGGAGAGCAGCGCGGTGTTCTGGAGCTCGCGCTGGTTGTGGTCGTCGATGGGCGTGTTCTCCCACCGCGACGCGTCGGTCAGCGTCCGGACCACGGCCTCATCAGGCTCTGGGATGTCCGACAGCGCCGCCGCGGCCCGCGACCGGTCGCCCCAGCTCATGTCCGTGTCGCCCAGGGCCGTCTCCAAGACCTTCCGCGCCTCCTTGGTCCCCGCCATCTCCAAGGCCAAAAACGCGTGGGCCCGCTCGGTGTCGCTCAGCTCGGCCTTGCGCAGCTCCGCGAGCAAGAGATCCGCGGCCTCCGGGTGCAGACGCAGGTACTGGAGCAGGATCATCTGCGCGCGGTAGATCGAGCGCCCCTCACCGCTCTGCACCAGGCGCCGAAACTCGTCCATCACCGACGCCATCGAGCGCTCAGCGAGCCCCGGGATCGGCGGAATGTCGTCGTACGCCCGGCCCTTGCGCACCGACGGCGGCGGCTCCAGCCCGCCCGCCGTCAGCTCGAGCCGGTCCCAGAAGCGGAACTCCGACCGCTGGATGGCCTTGGCCCACCCATCGCCGCCGGAGCTCTCCGTGCGCGACAGCCCGAGATCCACCTGCTTGGAGACCACGCTCTTGTTCGCGATGATGTACTCGATTTGGAGATGGACCTTCGCGCGTGAGAGCCACTTGCCGCTGGCGACGAAGCTGAACTCGTCGCGCGAGGACAGGATCTTCACCGTCGCCTTCGCCGAGTCGATGATCGGCCGCACATCCTTGTAGAGCTCCCGAACCTTCAACACCTGCGTCGGGATATCCGACGGCATCGGCGCCTGGGCCCGCTCGGCCGCGGGGCCCACGACCTTGTAGGAGGCCTGATAGATCCCGGTGTCGTCGAGCTGCTCCTCGGTCCAACTGTTGCTGGCGGCGTCCTCCGGCATCACCGCCTCGGCGAGCAGCAGCACGTTCTGGTGCGCCATGCGCGTCTGCTCGTCGACGGACTTCGACAACCCCAAGCCCTGCAGCATGCAGCGCCCGTCCATCCGGAAGAGGAAGGGCTCCTCGTAGCCCTCCCCCATCGACGGGGCGGCCTGGCTGTTCAGAGACTGCGTGTTGTCCTCGATGCGCGCGGCGATGAGCCAGCCCGCCGCGCCCTTCTCCAGCACGCGCAGCTCCAGGCGCGACCTGTAACCGAGGTCGTAGGACTGCGACGGCATGGCCTGACCCGGCAGGCCCGGCAGATCCACGGCCGTCCCGTTGAACTTCGACCGCACGTTCAGGGTGAGGTCGTAGGCGAGGGCGTCGCCCACCTCAAACGCGCAGGCCAGCGCTCGCGGTTTCGCGTCCTCGGCCCCCTCGGACGCTCCTGGCGCTGAGGCCACCGTCGCCGCCGGCCCGGCGCTCGACGGGCTGCTCGCGCCACGCCCGAACGCGAACCAGAGCGCGACCAAACCGACCACGGCCGCCAGCGCAATCCAGAGACCTCGACGCCCGCCTGACTCGCTCACGATCCCGCTCCTTGACGACAGCCCGCCGCGCGCTCGCCTGCACCACCGGAAAACAGCACGGGCGGCGCACTTTCGCACGCCGCCCGCCATGGACTCAACTCAGCCGCTCATGCGTCCCCCGGGTTCGCTCCCGAGGGACGCGGCGCCACGGACTACTGACCCGTCCCACTGCCGCCCGGGGGCACGATGGTGATGGACTCATCGAGCAGCGGCTGCTCCCACAAGGTGACCTCCTTGAAGATGCCGCCCCAGCTCGCCAGGATGGCGCGCCAGATCTCTTTCCACTCAAAGCAGAGCCACGGGATGTTGATGGACTTCGAGCAGAACGAGCAGGACCACTTGCCGCAGCAGAGCCACGGGATGCTGATCTGCTTCCAGCAGAAGTAGGGCAGCAGGAGCTTCGCCCACGCCACGATGTAGCCGGTGAGGAAGTTGAGCTCGATGCTCACCTTCAGCACGACGGCGATGCGGTAGGCGAGGAACTTGCCGAGCGCCTGGGTGGCCCAGATGAGGATACCCGTGAACTTCGGCGCCTTCGCCTTCACGAGATCCAGGTGCGCCGTGATGCCCGCCTTGGCGACCAAGATGCTCGCGTAGCCGCTGATCTCCACGAACGCCGTGCCGATACCGAAGATCGAGCCCTCCAGGTAGCCCATGCGGCGCAGCGGAGCGCGGAGGTTTCCGTACTCGCCGGCGGTGATGTCGATGGGCGGGAGCTTCGCCTTGGCGGGGTCACACTGGCACTGGGCGTCCGTGGTGCACGAGCCGCAAGATGCCGGATCTTGTGGTGAACAGTACTTGCTCCCCACGTAGCACTTGCCGGACACGCACACGTCCGCCTTCTGGTCCTCGCCGCAGAGGTGAGCGCCGGCGACCGTCGCCTCAAAGCCGAAGCCCGCGCTGCCGCCGAAGCAGAAGTCGACGCCGACGATGACGACGACGATCAACCACGCGAAGCCCTTGCACCAGGTCTTCGACCACTCCTGGGTCGACAGGTGCTGCCAGTTATAGGTGAGGTGCGCAGGCCCCACGAACTGGCACTCGCCGGCCACACAGCTCTCGCCGTAGCGGCAGATCGACGGATCCGAGCAGGGGCGCTTGCACTTGCCGACGCCGAACTGGTTGTAGTTCGTGCAGATCGGGAAGTTGCCGTTGCCGCACGAGGCGTTGCTGGTGCAGGCGGCGTCCTTGCCGAGGTTCGGGTCCTGGAAGGTCGTCAGGCGGTTCGAGTAGGTGGCGTAGGTCGTCTTCATGAACTCGAAGTGGTAGTCCATGCCGGTGTTGATGATGTCGATGAAGGCGTCCGCGTCGTGCGCCAGGTCGACGATCTTCAGGTCGATGACGTCGCCCAGCGCCGTGAAGCGCGAGTTCAGCCAGGTGTCGGTGTGGAGACCGGAGATGTCGATGGCGTCCACGTGGCCCGAGCGGAACTCGAGCTTCAGGACCCAGCCGCCTCCGTCCATGTTGAACTGACCGCCCCAGGTCTTGCCGACCGCCTCTGCGTACTCAGCGGGCGGCTCGATCATCACGAAGTCGGTCATGGTGCAGTTGTTGGCCGACGCGTCCGAGTCGAGGCCGGCCTCTGAGAAGCCCTTGGCCGGGGTCGCGCAGGAGCGCAGGGTGAAGTGCTTGGACTGACGCCACGCGCCGTCCGCGCCGAGGAGCGCTGTGGCCTGCGCCGACGGGTAGAGCTGGTGAAAGAGCGTGCGGGGCGACAGCGCGGTCAGGCGGTCCGTCGTCGCATACTCCGCGTAGGTCGCCGTCTGGTTTTCGCCCTGGGTCTGGACCAAGAGCGGCGCCCACTCGCCACCGTCGCAGTCGGCGCCGAGGTCTGACGGGCAGATGTCATAGGTGAGGTCCAGCGGGGCGGGCAGCAGGGTGTCGGCGTTGGTGTCGTAGGCGCCGGTCAGCGGGTCGGTGTGCAGCTCGGCGACGCCCGTGCCGTAGAGGGTCAAGCGGCTCGAGACCTGCAGCATGGGGTCCGGGACGATCTGGGCTGCGTCCTTGTGACCGAAGACCGACCAGTTGACCGCGATGGTCGAGGTGGGCTCGACAGAGTCGAAGGCCACATCGAGGCCGGGGGACTGGGCGACGTCGACCCGCGTGGAGCAGCCGGCTTGGCCGTCAGCGCCCTTGCAGAGCTGGTTGCGCGCGTCCAGGAGGTGACCGTCGTCGAAGATCGCGAGGTTGGCCTGCTCCAGCCGATTCGGGAGCGCCTCGCCATCGTCGAGGAAGATCGTCTGCGGCGCGGTAGAGCCGGAGCACTTGCCGGTGGCCGAGTCGCAGATGATGGTGTCGTTGAGGAGACCGTTCGCGGCGATCTCGGACGTGTCGGCCAGCCACACCCAGGGGTGAAACGAGCGCTCGCCGGCGTTGCCGAGGCACGCCTCAGGCATCACCATCTCACGGCTGAACGAGACGATCTCGCCCGCGCCCTTCTCGCCGACGCTGGGCAGCTCGAAGCTGCCGAGGAGGCAGGTGCTGCCCGCGGCCTGCGCCGCGTCGTCGGCCACGAGCCCGACCAAGGCCACCTGCGACCGCTGCTCGCTGCCGAGCCGCACGGCCAGGTTGACCTCGACCGGGTGGTTGGCGAAGTGCCGTCCGTCCTGAGCGGCGCCGAAGATGCCGAGGTGCACCACCGCGTCGCGGATCGTGAGATTTTCCGGGACCGCCACCGCGGGGAGGCCGGCCTGTGCGACGTGCTCCTCGGCCGTGATGACCGGGGCGCCGTCGACGGGCGGCGTCGCGTCGACTACCGGAGAGTACGTCCCCGTGGTCGGCTCCTGATTCGACGCCTGATCGCAACCCGCGGCGACCAGACTCGGGATCAGCACCAACGACCAGAGCAACGATCCAGCACGTCGCGACATATCCTCATCCCCTCTCCGCCGGCCAAGCGGTGTCCCAGTTCAAGTGCATACGTGGGCGTCGTGCCCGCACGCCGATGTCAAACGGGCCAGCCCCGAAAGTGGCAGGTCCGCAGATATCGGTGCAGTTCGAGGGGACTGTAGTTCAAGGCGGCGGGGCGCGCCAAGGGAGAAAACCCAGTTGGTAACTGTTGGTTTGTAACCGAGCGGCCGGTGACGCGGGGATGAGCGCGCTGTCACAATCGCGGTGTGAGTCTGGGCTCCGGTGGATGGCGGTGCGGCCGGGTCTCGAGGGTCGATGGCTCGGAGGGTGGGGCCCAGACGCGCCGCTCGCAGCGGGCGGGGAGCGCGAGTGACGCTCACGGGGGCAGCGCGCGTGCCGCCACCCCCTGGCCCCGATCCGCCCGGTAACAACCGGCGTCTCGCCGCGGGCTGCGGGCGCTGGTCACAGCCGGAGAATCTGGTAAGGGTAGTCGAATCGGGAGCGTGGCGGCGGGGTCGCGCCTGCACACGGTTCAGTGCGGCGGCGCACCGGCGTGGCGACGCGGCTCTTGGGAACAACGGGCGCGGGGGCGTCTCCACATGACAGGTTCAGGGCGAGGGGGAGTGGCCATGTGGCAAGGACGTAGTGTGGTCCCGCGTGCGCGAATATTGGCGGGCGCGGCGGCGATGCTGGCGCTGTCTGCCGGCGGCTGCGCGGGGGAGCCGACGGCGCCGCCGCAGCGCGCGGCTCAGGCTGTCGATGACGGCGCCGCGAGCGACTCCGCGAGCGCCTCGGGCCTGGGCGTCGTCGAGGCGGCCGCGACCGGCGACCCCGCGATCACCATCACGGCACCCGCGGCCTTCGCGACCATCCCGTTCACCGGCGCTTCAACCCACACGCCGATGACGGTTACAACGAAGAACGCGACCGTGGGAAATGGCCCCAGCGATCTCCGAATTCGCTACTATCAAGACGGCGTCCTCAAGGCGGAGGCCCAAGACGCGACGCCCTACGACTTCGTATCGTTGCCGATCGGCCGGCGCCACTTGGCGGCCCGCCTGGTCACCGCCGGCGGCGCGGCCCTGAAGAACTCGGAGAGCCTCGCCTCCCTCTACGTCCGCGTCGTCCAAGACTGCACCAAGGAGAGCGACTGCAACGACGGCCTGACCTGCTCGGCCGATAGCTGCATCGGCGGTACGTGCCGCTATGGCGCGGTGGCCCCCACCTGCTGCGACCAGGTGCTCGAGTGCCCATACGGCTGGCAGTGTCTCAGCGGCGCCTGCGTGCAGTGCCAGGAGTCCAGCGACTGCGACGACGGCAACAACTGCACCATCGACGCCTGCACGGCGGGCGGCACATGCCAGCACACCGAGATCGCCGAGTGCTGTAACGCCATCACCAACCCGAAGTGTGGCGACGGCGACTCCTGCACGGTGGACACGTGCAACCTCGCGACCGAGACCTGTAGCCACGCCGCGGTCGCCGACCCGCTGTGCTGTAACCAGAAGTCGGACTGCAAGCCCGCGGACCCCTGCTTCGCCTACATCTGCTACAACAACCCCAAGGCCGCTTACCCCCGCTGCCGCATCGGTCCGCTCCGGGCGGCGTGCTGTGACGCCGACGCCGACTGCACTGGCAACAACGCGTGTCAGACGGGCCGCTGCGAGTTTGCCAGCGCGACAGATGATGCCGGGACCTGCGTCTACGAGCCCGACCCGGCCAAGCCGGAGTGCTGCGTGACGAAGGCCGACTGCGACGACGGCGACCCGTCCACCCTCGACAAGTGCGTGACCAACCTCTGCACGCACGACCTGGACCCGACCTACTGCGCTCTGCCGGACACCAGCGACATCGTCATCAACGAGTTCCTGCCTGCACCTGGCGCCGTCGCCGACGACAAGGGCGAGTGGATCGAGCTCTACAATGCGTCAAACAAGATCATCGACATCACCGGGTGGAGCCTGGAGACCAGCCTGGGCGAGGTCCACGTCATCACGACGCTCAACGCCAAGGGCGGCCCCGCCGATCTGCGCATGGTGCCAGGCGTGCACCTCGCGCTCGGCCGAAGCTCGGACCACCTGCTCAACGGCGGTACGAAGTCGGTCAGGTACGTCTACGGGAACTCGATCTCCCTGCCCGACGCGTACGAGGCGCTCGCGCCCGTCGAGCACACGCTGACGCTCAAGGACAAGACCGGCGGGGTGGTGGACACGGTGACCTACCGCCACTGCTTCGATCCGACCTGCGAGGACGGAGATGGAGATCCGCTGACCCAGAACGACTCCATCTGCACCGACGGCTCCCCCTGCACCACGCCGGCCGACTGCGACACCGGGTTCTGCGACGCCGATCACCCGAGCTGGGCCATCCTCGTCAAGCACTCCGTGGAGCTGCGAAATCCCTTCTTCGACAACTCGCTGGAGGCGAACTGGACGGCGAGCGGCACAGCGCCCAACCCTGCGCTCAACGTCAGCTATGGCGGCAAGGGCACCACTCAGATCTACGCGACGCCCGGGACGCAGAACCGCAGCACCTACGCGGACGTCCAGGTGACGCCTTCGGAGTGCCCTCCCCCGCCCAACCTCACCGACCCCTGCGTCGCGGCCTACTGCAGCCTCCAGAGCCGCTGCGTCTACAAGCCGATCTACGGTTGCTGCGAGCTCGACAGCCAGTGTGACACGAAGAGTTACACCTTCAACGCGTGCGCCATCTCGACGTGCGAGTACGACCCCGCCGACCCGCTCGTCGGTGGCTGCACCGAGGCCATCACGGCCCCGGGCTGCTGCGTGCGCAACGAGGACTGCGACGACAACAACGCCTGCAACCTCGACCGCTGCATCGGCAACGCCTGCCGGCACAGCGGCGACATCATCCCCGACTGCTGCCAGGACGGCTCCGATTGCGAAGACGGCGACGCCTGCACGGTCAACACCTGCGACGGCCAGAAGCATCAGTGCAACCCGCCCGAGCCGGTGACGATCCAGGGCACGGGCACCTGCTGTAACACCGCAGCGGACTGTGACGACGACGATGTCACAACGCTGGACCTGTGCAGCGGCGACAACGTCTGCACCCACGATCCGGACCCCGACTACTGCGTCTCGGAGTCGGCGGCCTGCGACGACTCCAACGATTGCACCATCGACTCGTGCGACGTCAGCACCGAGCGCTGCGTCCACGCGCCGGACCCGGCCTGCTGCACGGCGGACCAGCACTGCGACGACACCAACGTCTGCACCACCGACACCTGCAACCTGACCACCGGCGCCTGCTCGAACGCGAAGATCGCCGAGTGCTGTAACACCGTGGCCGACTGCGATGACGGCGACGGCTGCACCGTCGACTCGTGCGGCGACGACATGATCTGCGCCCACACGGGCACGCCGCTGTGCTGTAACACCACCGCCGACTGCCCGCCGGCGAAGTTCTGTAACCTCGACGACTGCGTCGGCCACTCCGGCGTCTGCCTCAGCACCGTCGGCGGCCTCCAGAACTGCTGCGCGACGGCGGCCGACTGCGATGACTCCAAGCCCTACACCAATGACGTCTGCGACCCGACGGCCAAGACCTGTTCGAACCCGAAAAACCCCAACTGGTGCCTGTCCAATAGCGACTGTAGCGACGGCATCGTCTGCACCGACGACGTCTGCGACCCGACCACGGGCAAGTGCACCAGCACCGTCAACCCGGCGTGCTGCGACTCCAACGACGACTGCGCGCCCGACGCCTTCGCCTGCACCGATGAGGTCTGCGACCTGCTGAGCGGGATCTGCTCGAGCGTCCCGGTGGTCAACTGCTGCGAGGTCCTGGGGCTGAACCCGGCCTGCGACGACGGGGACTTCTGCACCACCGACATCTGCGACCTCGACCATGTGTGCCGGCCCCAGGAGGCGCCGGGCTGCTGTCAGTTCGACTGGGAGTGCGCCGACGAGCTCGAGTGCACCACGGACGCCTGCGTCATCGCGACACCTGGCCAGCCGGGCGTGTGCGAGAACGTGCAGGAGACGCCAGGCTGCTGCTGCCCGGATGGCTTCGAGTGCCAGCCGGACGATTCGTGCCAGAACGAGCTCGAGGTGGCGCTGCCCGGCGGCACCGCGTGGGTGGGCTGTAACGCCGCGGTCGACGACGAGTGCGCGCCGAACGAGAGCCCGTACCATCAGATCATCCTGAAGGGCTACGCCATCGACAAGGACGAGGTCACGGCGGGTCGCTACAAGGAGTGCGTCGCGGCCGGCAAGTGCACGCGGCCGCAGGAGACGGACACCTTCTACGCCACCTACGACGACCCGGCGAAGCAGGACCACCCGGTCAACTACATCAGTTGGGAGCAGGCGCGGAACTAC